>JAAYSG010000096.1 GCA_012518435.1 Bacillota bacterium | reverse complement strand
GGGCTGCCGCCAGGGCAATTACCAACATACTCATCATAATCCTTGCTTTCATTTGCTTTACCTCCTAAGGTTTTTGAGTATTTAACTTCCCTACTTCGGCGGCCAGGATGCCTTCTTTATGTAAAAGGCCCTATGGCTTTGCGTCCCTGCTTTGCAACAGGTTTGCCTTTATCGTTCACCAATACAAACGTTGGCTACGGAGCTAGTCCATAAATCATCCCCTTTGCATTAATTTGGTGTTACCCAGTAATATTTGCAGCTATCAGGAGCCACAATTACCCCTGCCCTTAACCTTCATAATCCTGCGCAATCATATATTTAGGCACATATCCCCCACTTTGCCCCGGCTGGTGAGGGAAACTATCAGCCTCAATTCTCCCCCTCCTCCGCCAAGGCCGCCAGCGCCTTTTCCTCTTCCTTTTTTTTCTCCAATTGGGCGGCACAGCGGAAGATGTTCCGCAGTTCAAAAGCGATAATTAAGGCACCGGGGATAATTACCAGGGCCAATAGACCCCCTTTGCTTTGGGCAAAGTCCGCCACCCGGCCGGCATAGGGCAGAGCAAAGCGCACCCGGCCCACCACCTGGTCGGCTCCCACCGGCTCCGGATCATCACTTTGGTTGTTATCACCCTTGGTGATAAAGGCCAGTTCCTCCCCGGCCGTAAGACCCACTATGCGGTGGGTTATTAATTTTTCACCATCTTCAGGCCCGGTAAAGGTAATGATATCCCCCACCTGTAATTCCGACGGAGAAGTGGGCTGTACCACCACCATACTGCCGGCATCAAAGGTGGGGGCCATGCTGCCACTCAAGACTATATAGAGCCGGTGGCCAAAGACCGCCGGTGTCCCTCCACTGAGGCTACTGCTGACCAGGAAAAATACCAAGACTGCCATGATTAGCAAGATACCTAGGAAGGCAACTTGAGTGAGCATCTTCCCCACTTGCCCCAAGGAAAAAATACTGTTTTCTTTTTCCTTGCTTATCTGGACTCCCATAGGGATTGGATCCCCCTTTATTTGTACAGTTTAAGAAGCCGTGGCCCCATCATGGTTTGTTTCTTCACTTAAATCCTTTTCACCGGGGCCCGGAGCATCATCGTGGTCATCACTTTCCCCCATATCCTTGTCCTCATCTTCCCGGGGAATGGCCTCTTCCTTCTTCCCACCCTCACTTAACTTGTCATCTTCTTCCTTGTTGTCGCCGCCCTTGTCGTCAGCCCCCTCAGCCTCCGGGCCGGCATCCAGCTCCTCTTCCCCACCCCCAGCATCACTGCCATGCCCAGCATCTATGTCGGCAGCCGTCTCTCCAGTGGGGTCATCTTCACCAGCGGTGGGGGCATTTTCCCCCTCATCCCCCGGCTCCACTTCTTCCGAAGGGGGTTTAGCACCCCTAGCTTCCTCCTCCCCACCGTCATTCTCCCCTTCTTCCCCCGTTTCAGCACCTTCTTGGGGCTCGTCTTTATCCCCACCTTCATCTTCTATCTTTAATTCACCCTCAGCCCCAGTTTCATCTTGCAGGTCAGCCCCTTCACCATCCCCCAATTCATCCTCACCATCGGCCTTTACTTCATCCCCCGCTTCATCTTCAGCAGTGGGTTTTTCCCCGTCCTCAGCTTCATCCGCCAAGGGCAATTCTTCATCTTCCGCAGGATTTTCACCGTCCAAAATGGGGTCAGCATCCTCCAGGGCTTCCTTGTCAGCTGGCAATAATTCCTGGCCCTCCATTAGCTCCTCCTGTTGATTCCCGTGCCCAGGTATGTTTAAGTCCAAGTGGAAATCACCAATATATAGGGGGGCTTGATTTAGCACCCGGCAGTACAGGCCGACCTCCACCCTGTGTTGACCACCTTCCCCCACCTGTTCCGCAAAAAATTTGCCCAGTTCCTTATTCTCCGGCTTGTTTTCAAAGGAAACCTTTAGAATTCCATCCCTGTATTCCCAAATATTTGTCCCCGGAGCCCGCTGACCCTCATATTCCATATATATCTCTACTTCATTTTCGTCTAGGTCCGCAAAGTCAACACCCTTAAAGCCACTGACCATGATGATGACCGTAACGTGGGAATTGGTGTTGAAGTGTTTATTCCCCCCACCTTGTGCATTACCATCACCTGGCTTATACCTAACAAGAGAAATGTCTACTTCTTCCTCCTCCACTTCCCACTCTCCGGCTTGCAGTACCACCGGGCCCAATTGGGCCCTGGAGGTGAAGTATGTGTGGGTTCCGGTCATATCTAGGCGATAGAGGAGAAAGGCAACGGTCATGAGGCCAATGGCCAACATCTTACAAGTGGTTAGAACCTTTTTTGTCGCCCGCTGGCGATTCTTGCGCACCAGGTAAGACCGGCGCCATTGCCTCAGTTTAAATTGCTTCATGCCAATATCCCCCTTTGTCTCTGTGCACCGGCAGCCGGCGCCTCCTCTTTTTGCTTCTTCCAGGAACGGAAATTAGAACCAGGGGAACAATCATCCGCCAAGGCTTCCTGCATAAGCAACATCATCTCCAGGAAACTACGGAAGGTCCGGCTTTTTTCCCCATCCAGCCATTGAATTGTTCCCTGGTAAGTAGAATGTTCCTGATAACGAATACAGATGAGGAAAGAATAGCCGCCCAGGCGGTGTTGATATTCCTGTGTCATGTCCTTTTCCCCCCCAAATTCTCCAGTTCCCCCCAGGTTGCCAATTCATCTTTGCCCCATTTTACCACCCAACTGTTATACCTTAATTCCACAACCGTTTTATCCCAATTCCATGTCCATCGCATCTTGATGGTAGGCAAGCCCTCCCTTGGATCCCCCCTTGAGAAGGAGGAAAATGCCCAGCGGGGCAAAATCCAGTGCCCCAACAATATGTCTTTAGAAAGACAAAAGCCCCGGGGCTTCTATCCCCCGGGCCAAGCCAAAATTATTGTTTTCCTTTCCCGGCCTATACTTCACCCCTTTGGGCACAATCTTCTGCCATCTCCACAAAAAAGGGTGCTTCCAATCGGATGTTTAACAAAAACCTGTTTTTATCCTTATAACTTTTCCGAAAATTATCCTCAATTCTTCGAAGAGCCCCCCGGGCCCCCGGGGGGGCCGTGCCCAATAGTATTAGTATCTTATTTTCACTCCAGCGGGTTATTACATCCTCCTTACGCAGGCAGGTGAGAATAATCCTTTGCAGTACTTCCATTGCCTCTTGAAGGGAGGAAAACCCCAGGGGTATCCTTTGGGTTAGGGTTGCAATTCCCAGAGTAACCTGCTGTCCCTTCCTTTCCGCCCGCCTCTGTTCCAGCTGATAAATGGAGCGGAACACAGAAGGATCACAGTAGAAGGCCTCCCCTTCTTTGCCGGATGTACCCAAACTTGGCCCCGCAATTGAAACGGATCCCAAATCCTCTCCACTGTCTTCCCCAGATTTGAGGCACCTGTAAAGGTGACGCATGGGGCCGGAGGGTTTCACCCCCAGCTCCCGATAAAGGGCTGCGGTAATATAGTGGTAATGGCTTAGGGCTTGCTTCCTTCGGCCCATTGCAAGGAGGGCCTCCATAAAAGGAATGTGAAATTCCTCCTCCAGGGGGTCAATCTGAATAGCCCCTTCACAAAGGCTGATTATTTCTTCGGGCCGGCCAGCGGCCCGCAAAAGGTTAGTTAGGGTTATGAAACCTTCCAAATAAAGGCGGCGATAGTAATGGCGTTGGGGGAAGGCCCAGTCATAAAAGGCTGTTTCCGGCAAATATTCACCCTTGTAGTAGGTTAGGGCCCTCTCTAGCAATTCGGTGGCCAAGGCTGGGTCCTCTGCTAGGCAAGCTTGGGCCTTTCGGCATAGATCTTCAAACTCCTGGGCATCCAACCAATAGTCGCCACTAACATTCCAGCAATAACCCCCCTGCCCACAGGAAATGTAATGAGTGTTCTCTTCCCCATTAGCCCTTGGCAAAAGCTGTCGCAGCCTATATATTAGGGAACGCACCACACACTTGGGATCCTCATATTCTTCCTTGGGCCACAGCACATTTACCAAAACCTCCGGAAGTATCTCCTGTCCCCTTTGGGTCAGAAGGTATTTAAAGAGCTCCCAAAGATGGTAGGCCCTGTTAGCATCCTGGGTCAAGATCCTATCCCCCGCCTTGACCCTAAAGTTTCCCAGGGTCACAATTTCCAGGGCTGCTTGGTTCTTTCTTTCCACCATTTTCCATCCTCACCCCTTTAAGAAGAAGGGCCCGGGATAGGACCAGAAGGATTATGGGAGAAACTAATACCAATCTAATCGTATTCCCGGGAGACCTTGTTCTTCTTTCCAATCCTTGCCACTATTCACAATTATTATACCATAAGGCTCCGGCAAATAATGACGGAGCCTGTAGGATCGGGCCCGGGGAAAAAAGGCGGGGTTCTCCCCATAACCATTAGGTGAGCCGGCGGAAGGGTCAACCCCTCCCCCCACTCTAAATATGCTCTTCCTTCAAGCCCTCCAATCCTTCAAACTGCATGTTATAGTAGTGGGCATAAAGGGAATTATTGCTGAGGAGTTCCTCATGGGAGCCCCTTTCGTTGATACCCTCCCCCGTTATGACAATAATTTCATCAGCATTTCTAATGGTACTCAGGCGGTGGGCAATGACAATGGTGGTGCGATCCCGCGATAGTTTATCCAAGGATTGCTGGATGAACCTTTCGCTTTCATTATCCAAAGCGGAAGTGGCCTCATCCAGAATGAGAATAGGCGGGTTTTTAAGAAAGACCCGGGCAATGGAGATCCTCTGCTTTTGTCCCCCGGAAAGGCGGACACCCCGTTCCCCCACATAGGTGTCATAGCCCTCTTCCAGGGAGCAGATGAAGTCGTGGATATTGGCCTTTTTAGCGGCGGCAATAATTTCTTCCTTGGTGGCCCCCACCTTGCCATAGGCAATATTTTCCCCAATGCTGCCGCCAAAGAGATAGACATCCTGCTGCACAATGCCAATGGCCCGGCGCAACGATTCCAAGGTCACATCGCGAATATCCACACCATCTATGGTAATGGCCCCCGCAGTGACATCATAAAAACGGGGTAAGAGATTACAAAGGGTTGTCTTCCCCGCCCCCGAGGGGCCCACCAGGGCCACATGCTGGCCCGCTTCTATTTTTATGCTTATATTGCTTATTACCTCCTCCGGCTCATCCTCATAGTGGAAGGAAACATTTTTAAACTCAATTTCCCCCCGGACCCTTTGCAGTGGCACTGCATGGGGTTTCTCCACAATATCAGGGGGAGTATCCAAGACATCAATAAAACGCTTAAAACCCGCATAGCCCCTCTGAAACTGTTCGGTAAAGTTAATTAAAACCTCCAGGGGTTGAACATAAATGTTAATGTATAAGATATAGATGGCCAGCTCCGTCGGCCTCAGACTACCCTGGGCTATGTAGTAGCCGCCGGAAATAACCACCACCATATACAAAAGGCCGGTGAAGAAGGTGTTCCAGGAATGGTAGCCACCCATCATTTTGTAGCTCTTAGATTTGGAGGCCAAAAAGGCCCTGTTGCTCACAGTAAACTTGTCCCTTTCCAGCTCCTCATTGGTAAAGGATTTAACCACCCGGATTCCGGCCAGACTGTCTTGTAACCTGGAGTTGACATGGGCAATTTTAATCCTATTATCCGTATAGACGGCCCGCATTTTTAGGTTCCTCTGCACACTAAAAATAAGCATGAGGAGGGTGACAGCGAAGAGTTGCAAGGTCATTGGGGGATGGATGAGGAGGAGCAAAATAAAGGAACCCACAATTTTTAGGGATGAAATCAGAAGGTTTTCCGGCCCGTGGTGGGCCAGCTCGGAAATATCGTTGAGGTCTACCACGAGGCGGGACATCATTTCCCCGGTATTGCTTTTGTCATAATAGGAAAAGGACAGCCTTTGAAAGTGATCAAATAAATCCCGACGCATATCCGCCTCCATCCTGGCCCCCATAATATGCCCCCAGGAGGTAATAAAATAGCGGCAGAAATACTTAATAATATAGAGGATAAACAGCCCCACACCCAAATAAAATAGGGATTGCAAAATTACCTCCTTATCCCTATTAAACAAATCCTTAGTTAGGTAATTGAGAATTTGGGGGAAGGCCAAATCCACCACCGAAAGGACCAGGGCACTAAACATATCCAGACAAAAAAGGAACCGATAGGGTTTATAGTATTGTCCAAACCTCTTTACTAGTCGCATACGGTATTTATCACTCTTTCCTTTGGGAATGGTAGAAAAAACCAGGGAAAAGGATAGGGACATAGGGGGGAATAAAAAAGCTGTACCAATATCATAGCCCTTCTTCCTTGTTCCTGCAAGATGAGCCCGAAGTGTGGCAGCCAGCGCCAGCCATGGCCCACCCATGCCGGGCAAAAATTTTCTCCACCAAAGCTATTTTAAATTCGGCTAAAACCACGGCCAAGAAAAAGACCAGGTATCCCCCCGGGGGGGCACCTGGCCTTTATTTAGATGAGTAACTGGGCGGCCACACCGGCGGGGTACATCTTGGCAGCCCTTGGGATGTACCAGCAACCATCTTACCTAGTCTTCAGATAGGATTGAAGAACCTTACTGAAGCCGCAGCCCCTTAAAACATGGTAGACCAACCCCCTGATCTCGTATGTGGAGGTGGCCCTGTTGTTTTGTGTCAGCTCCTCCAGCCTTTTTTCCATCTGATCCAATAAAACCTTTACATCCCCCTGGGTCAGTTCAGCACCAACATCCTGGGCTGAGTTAACAATACTGGTCTCTATTTTCCCCAAATCAAATTCTTCCATGTTACCTTTCCTTTTGATTACCAGCATGTCCGGCCCCCCCCATTTGTCCTTTCACCCTTTGTTCGCCACTAACATGGGCTAGTCCTGCCAAGAAAAGCCAAAGTAGTCAAAATACTTGCCATTGTTTTCCCGCTGGAATTAAGATTACCCCGTGCCAGAAGGGGGCTTATCGTGTATAATTAAGTGGGGAAGCAAAAATATTAACGGACTTGGGAGGAGTCGACAATGGGAAGAGGATTAAAGACAACCCTAATACTAGTAGCAATAATAGTTTTCTTAATTTGGCCTATTTTCTCCAGCTACAATGGCCTGGTGGCTTCCGATGAGGCCGTCAATGCCACTTGGAGCCAGGTGGAAAACCAACTCCAGCGGCGACTGGATTTGATCCCCAATTTGGTGAGCACGGTGAAGGGTTATGCCGCCCACGAGGAAAAAATTTTTACCGAAGTGACCCGAGCCCGGGAAAACCTCATGGGAGCCGGCTCCCTGGCCGACAAGGCCCAGGCAGATCAGGAGCTGACCGGGGCCCTATCCAGGCTCCTGGCCATTGCGGAAAATTACCCCAAGCTCAAGGCCGATGCTAATTTTAGGCAGCTTTCCGATGAGCTGGCAGGAACAGAAAACCGCATCGCCGTATCCCGTATGGATTACAACAACTCTGTGCAGTCCTTTAACACCAAGATCAGAAGATTCCCCACTGCACTTGTCGCCAAGATATTTAATTTTACCGCCAAGGATTACTTCGAGGCCGAGCCCGAGGCCCAACGGGCACCAACTGTAGACTTTGCTCCCTAGGGGACCAAAGCTTAAATGGGCGAAATAATTGCGGGAAAGGCAGTGATGTGCAATTTTGGGGAAAATATTATTTAGCCAAAATGGTAAGCCCCGGGGGGCTGGTTTTCTTGCCCTGGGGCTACTCATGGCCAGCCTGTTTTTCTCCCACCCCAATACAACCCTGGCGGCGGAAATTCCCCCCCAACCCGCCACCAACCACTACGTATTCGATTATGGGGACCTTATTTCCCCTGCTGATCAGGAGGAAATGCAAAGGGTAGCCCAGATCCTATATGAGGAAACCAAGGCCCAAGTGGTTGTCGTCACCGTGGAAGACCTGGCCCATAGGGAGCTGGAGGACTATTCCTTGACATTATTTCGGGAGTGGGGTATCGGCGATGCCCAAAAAAACAACGGGGTCTTGATCCTGGTCAACAAGGAAAGCCTCTTGCAAAACCAAAGGGGGCGCATCCGCATTGAGGTGGGTTATGGCCTGGAAGGGGCCATAACTGATGCCAAGGCCGGGGCCATTTTGGACTCCTATGCCCTTCCGGCCTTTGAGATAGAGGAATACTCCGCTGGAATTAAGGACACCTTCCTAGCCGTTGCCGCAGAAGTAGCCCGGGAGTACGGCCTGGATTTAGCCGGTGCGGAACTGGCAGGACTAGAGGAATACTCCGCTGGGGAAGTTGGGGTGCTACCCCAGGCCCTGATCCTGGCCCTCCTTATCTTTGTCCTTATCATACTCCAGTCCAGAAGGCGGGGGGCCCGCCCTTATCGTAGCCGTCCCTTCTTCGGCCCCTTCGGTGGTTTTGGCGGTGGCCCAAAGGGGGGAGGTTTTGGTGGTGGTTTTGGTGGTGGTTTCGGCGGCGGCCGTGGCGGCGGTGGTGGAGCAAGTCGCTAGGGCCATTACCCCCTTTTATACAATGGGTTAAACTAAAAGGGCCGATGAAAGCAGCGGCCCTTAATTTTTGCCCACCTATGGGGCTCATTGCCCACCATCTCCCTGGTGGGGGAGGAAGGCCTGCAGTTTACTTTGCAGCAGCAGCCGCTCCTCCTGCCCATAAGTACCCCAAAAACTAGATTCCACCCGCCGAAAAACCTTCTGGGCCTGGTAAGGATTTATAGCATCCAGGAGCAAGAGAAACCGGGTATCATCCCAGCGGGTGACAACATCTCCCTTACGCAGACAGGCCAACAAAACCTCCTGCAAGTGTACCATGGCCCGG
>JAAYSG010000095.1 GCA_012518435.1 Bacillota bacterium | reverse complement strand
TTCCCCAATTTCAGGCCCGGGCCCAGACCAGTGGCAGTGGAGCCATATTACACCTTTTAATGGAACAAAAATTTCCCCAGCTGCCGACCCTATCCGCCGATTTGGCCCAGCACATGGAGGCCGATAAGGCTGCCATTCCGGCGGAAATGCGGGAACTTGTCCTTGACCTGAGCAATTCCCTGCGGGGCATCAATGTCCAGCGCCTGCGGGAAAAGGATCTGGAGCATTTTTGCCAGGGTCTGCAGCCCCTCCTGGAACAGGTGGAGGGGGCAGATTCTCTGCCGGCGGATATTAGCCTGCGTTATGCCCAAAATGCCAATATTGAGGCCACAGGTTTTGTTACAATCCACGGCCAGGGCAGTTATCATACCCGCATTGTGGCCGGACAGGGCCTGTCCGTTACCGGCAACCCCGGTATTGTGCGGGGAGGGGTTATCCAATCCTTTGGCCATGTTACCATCAAGGAGGCCGGCTCCCCCGGGGGGACGCCAACTGTAATTGCCTGTGATAAGGATTCTTGCTTGGAACTGGGCCGGGTTTATCCCAATGTTACCATTCAGGTGGGCCGCAGCCGGCATAAATTTACCAATGGGACCAGCGGCATTAAGGCCCACCTGCGGGAGGGGGAATTGCGCCTCAGCTGATGGAGAGAGCCTTGCTTATGGTGGGGTTAGTCTTTATTATCGCCTTTTTCCCCTCCTCAAAAAAGGAGTTTGACTCCGGGGGGCGAATTACTAGAGATCAACTGGATTATTGGCTTAATCCCCAGGACTTGTGGTATAATAAGCTGGAATCTAATGGGAGTTAGTTTTAAGGAGGAGAAAAGATGGAAGGTCATACCTACCATTTCTACAACTTGGAAAATCAGCTGCAGGAGAGGTTGTGGGAGGTACTAAAGGCTGAATATGCCCTTTTCTTGGCCAAGGAAGAGATACCCCTGGAAACCCCTCCCCAACCCGAATTTGGCGATCTATCCTCTCCCCTTCCCTTGAAACTCGCCGGTACCCTGCGCCGCCCTCCCCTCAAAATTGCCGAAAAAATGCAGGGGGCCCTCCAGGAGGATCTACCACCCTTTATTGAGGATATAACGGTAACCGCCCCGGGCTACATCAATTTTCACTTTAACTACACCAGCCTGGCCCGGAGTTTCTTTGACGCCGTGGCCGTGGAAGAGGACAGGTATGGTGAAGGCAAGGGCGGTAAGGGGAAGAAAATTGTCATTGAACATACCAATATTAACCCCAACAAGGCGGCCCACATTGGTCATCTGCGCAACGCCTGCTTGGGGGATACCTTGGCCCGGATGAAGCGGAAGCAGGGCTATGATGTGGAAGTGCAAAATTATATCGATGACACCGGGGCCGCCGTGGCCGACATTGTCGTTGGCCTTTACCATTTGGAAAGGGAATGCCCCCGGGATGTACCCTTTGACAGATTTTGCTGGGACTTGTATACAGAGGTGAACCGCCTTTATGAGGAGGACCCGGCCCTGAAGGAAAAGGAAAGGGAGGTACTCCACCAAATTGAGGCCGGTGACAACGAGGTGGCCCAACTGGCCAAGGAAGTGGCCAACAAGATTGTCAAGCACCATCTGGATATCATGTGGCATATGGGTGTCTACTACAACCTCCTCACCTGGGAGAGCGATATCCTCCACCTGGGCTTTTGGGAACATGCCTTTGAAAGGTTAAAGGAGGAGGGCTCCCTAGTATATGAAACGGAGGGCCCCAACGCCGGCTGCTGGGTGGTTAAGCTGGGCGATCTGGAGGAATTTCGCGATCTGGAAAACCCCGATAAGGTATTGGTCCGCTCCAATGGCACCGCCACCTACACAGCCAAGGATATTGCCTACCAGATGTGGAAGTTTGGCATCTTGGGCAAGGACTTCCTCTACGATCGCCATGGGCTGCAGCCCGATGGCACAGTTTTGTGGACCACCGCCCCCTATGGCAACAAGATGACCCGCTTTGGCCAAGCCCATGAGGTTATCAATGTTATAGATCTGAGGCAGAAATACCTGCAGGATGTACTGCGCCTTTCCCTCCATAAGTTGGGCTTTGAAAAGGAGGCCGCCCATTCTATCCACTTTGCCTATGAAGTTGTCTCCCTTTCCGCCGCCACGGCCCAGGAATTGGGGGTTGAAGTGGAGGGGGACAAGAAGGAAATCTATGCCATGTCGGGCCGCCACGGCATTGGAGTAAAGGCCGATGACATGCTGGAACGGATGGTGAAGAAGGCCACCCTTGAAGTGGCTGCCCGGCACCCGGAGATGACCCCGGAGGAACACCGCAAGTTGGCCCATGATATTGCCGTGGGTGCCATCCGCTACTACATGATTAAGTATAATATGAACTCCCTCATAGTTTTCGATTTCAACGAGGCCCTGAGCATGCAGGGCAACACCGGGCCCTACCTGCAATATGCCTACGCCCGGGCCGCCAATATCTTGGGGCGAGTGGAGCCGGAGGTTGCCCAAGTGGTGGACCTGCGGGATATTTTAATCCCCGCTGAGCTGACTCCCCCAGAGCGGGAACTGATCCGCAGGATGGCCGAGTATCCCACCTTCCTGGCCAGGGCCGCCCGGCTGTTGCAGCCATCCCTTTTGGCCGAATACACCTATGATCTGGCCGCCACCTTTATGAACTTTTATGAGGAGGTGCCGGTTCTCACGGCCCAGCCTCACCAGATGCGCTTTCGCATTGCACTGCTCCAGGCCTTCCGCCAGACCCTGGGCAATGCCCTCCACACCCTGGGCATACCGGCCCTACTGCGCATGTAGTTTAAACATTATTTTAGCCCAGTGCTGTTAGAGCGGGACGGGGATGTTTTCCCCAGCCTGCTTTTTTCTTTACCCCCCTTCTTTAACTTTTGTCCCATCTGGTCCGGGGGCCTTACACCGGCCCTAAGGGAAGCTGGGAAATCAAGATCTCCCCGCCGGGAGGAATATGGCAGGTCCGTGGCGAAATTTGCCTTTAATTGCCTCTTTAATTGCGAGGCTGGTTTTTAGATGGGAGGTGGGGCCGTGGGTCTTGTCAGCCATCTCAAGGAGGGCCTAGTGGACCTTTTATTCCCCGGGCCCAGCACATGCCCCATCTGTGGGCAGGACCTATACAAGGGCAGAGATGTTCCCTGCCCCCCCTGCCGCCGCCGGGTTCAAAGGGTGGTTGCCCCCTTTTGCCCCCGCTGTGGTAAACCCTTAACCCTTGGGGAATACTGCCCCCACTGCGGGGGTCGGGGCCTTCCCTTCCTCCAGGCCCGGGCCGCCGGCCTTTACCAGGGGGTGTTGCGGCGGGCCATCCACCTCTTTAAATTTAAGGGTGCCATGGATCTTTTACCTTATCTAGAGCAGCTTCTGCTGGACTGCCTGGAGAAATACCCCCTTCCCGGAGTCGATGTCCTAATTCCCGTTCCCCTCCATGCCGGGCGGGAAAGGGAGAGGGGGTTTAATCAGGCGGCCCTTTTGGCCGCCGGGCTGGGGCGCCATCTTCAGCTCCCGGTGGATTACCGCTCCCTCATCCGCCGCTGGAATACGCCCCCCACCAGCGGCCTCAGCCGCCAAGAACGGGTGGAAACCCTGTGGGATGCCTTTTCCTGCCGGGGCCGCCGCCTCCGGGGCCGCCACGTCCTTCTAATAGATGATATTTTAACCACCGGTTCCACTGCCGCGGGCTGTAGCACCGCCCTCCTTAAGGGCGGCGCCGCCGGCGTGTATGTGCTTACCGTGGCCACCGTACCCGCCCCTGCCCCCTGGCCTTAGCCCTTATCCACCGGGAACCCCCCGGGGGCCCCCGTGCCGTCCCCCCGGACACCCCCGGCAAATTTCCTTGCCGTGTCCTCCACTATCCTTGCCGCTCCCGTGTCGGCCCGGCGTTCATGACCCGATGGGATTTAAAGCGAATAATTTCCTGGAGAAAGGAGGATTACCCCATGGAAGTACGTAACTGCCGCCGCTGTGGCAAAATGTTTGTCTATCTAGGCCGCGATGTCTGCCCCCAATGCCGGGCGGAAGAAGAACAAGAATTCGAAGAGGTGCGGGATTACCTGCGGAAAAGCCCCTATGCAGACCTGGAAGAATTGCACAGGGAAACGGGGGTAAAAAAGGAAACAATCCTTAGCTTCTTGCGGGAAGGGCGCCTTGAAGTACTGGATACCTCCCTGGGTGGCCTCGGTAGGTGTAGAATATGCGGTACAAAAATATCCCAGGGCCGCATCTGCCAGGAATGTCTGCGAAGTTTTAAGGTACCACCCAAGAAGGGTAAGGAATTGGCCGGCGGGAGAACAACAAAGGAGGCCGCCAAAGATGGTAAGCGCCTGGGTGGCCGCATGTATACAGCCAATAGGGTAGACAGGAGACGGAGGAAATAGGTCAAGAGGGGGTAATTTGGCCAGCTGGGGGCAACTAATGGGCCAAAAACGGCCCCCATCTCTTATTTAGGCCCTAAACTATCTGCTGCCTTCTACCGACCATAGAATACAGAGGTGCAGACTCGAAAGGGTGGTGAGGATATGATTATTTCCCACAGCCAGCTCCAGGAGGTTCTCAGGGCCTACGGCGGTGCCACCGCCAAGACAGAAAAGACCGGGGCCAAGGATGGGGGCAAATCTGTGGCCCCGGGCAAAAGGGCCATCACAGATAGCCTTACCTTATCTGCCGAAGCCCGGGAGCTGCAAAGGGTTAAGGAACTGGCCCTCCAGGCCCCCGCCGTGCGCCGCCAAAAGGTAGAAGAAGTACAGAAGAGAATTAAAGAAGGCAGCTATGATGTTTCCGGGGAAGAGATCGCCGCTAAAATACTAACCCGGCTCCTTGTGGATGAATTGATATAAGGTGGTGAGCCCATGGGATACAGCGGGCTGTTCAACAACCTTTTGGGGCAAATTAAGTGTTACCGCGGCCTCCTTCACTTGGCCCAGCGCAAGAAGGGTATCCTCATCAAGGGCCAGGTGCAGGAATTAGACAAGCTCATCGGCGCGGAGCAGGTTTTAATCTTGGAGGGGGGGCGGTTGGAAGAAGAACGCCTGACCCTCCTGGCCCAAATTGCAGACCGCCTAAACCTTGACCCGGACACCATAAGCCGAGAGCATTTATTGGCCCAATTTAGCAAAGAAGAACAAAAACGCTTTGGGGAGCTGGAGAAGGAATTAAAGGAGATCCTCCTTCACCTCAACAGGGACAATAAATTTAACCAACATCTTATAAAGCAATCCCTGGCCTATATAGAATTTTCCCGGGGCCTCTTAACCAATGCCACCGTAAACCTCTTGGACGAAAAGGCCTAGATTAGCAAATATTACCTAGGGAAGGGGAAAAGACCCATGAGTATCTTTACCGGCCTAGAAACCGCCCGCCGGGCCTTAATGTCTCAGCAACTTGCCTTAAACACCACCAATCATAATATTGCCAATGCCAACACCCCCGGTTTTTCTCGCCAGGAGGCGGTATTTGGCACCACCCCCGCCTACACCCTGGGCTATTCCTTGGCGGGTAAAGCCATGGATATGGGAACAGGGGTCCAGATAGAAGATATCCGCCGGCTGCGGGATACCTTCCTGGATTTTCAGTTTCGCTCCGAAGTGAAGGAGGAGGGCCGCTGGGAGGTCCGCCGGGAGATCTTGGAAAAGCTGGAGGTTGTAATAAACGAGCCCTCAGAGGGGGGGCTGGCGGTGGTTCTGGAGGGTTTCTTCGACAGTTGGCAGGAACTTTCCCAAAACCCCGAAAGCAGAACCGTCCGCTCCGTGGTGCTGCAGCAGGGCATTGCCCTTACAGATACCCTCAATCACCTGGACATGCAGCTGGAGCAGCTCCGCCAGGATTTAAACCAAACCCTCCTGGTCCATGTTACGGAAATTAACTCCTTGGGCCAGCAGATAGCCGATCTCAACGCCCAGGTCATCCGGGCCGAGGCCCGGGGGCAAAGGGCCAATGACCTGCGGGATACGCGGGATCTTTTGGTTGATAAACTGGCCAAGCTGACGGGAGTCCATACCACAGAGAGTGAAAACGGGGCCCTCAATGTGGTCATTGCCAACCGGGGCCTGGTGGAAGGCACCCGCTCCATCACCCTTGATACCACAGGCAGTGTTGAACATTCCAACTTGGCCCCCGTCTGGAGTGATGGCCAGGACTTTCATGTCCATTCCGGGGCCCTGAAGGGTATAGAGGAGGCCCGGGAGATAGTGGAAACCTTCCAGGCCAATTTGGATACCTTGGTGGATGAATTGAGCAAGGCCGTCAACGGCATACATGCCGCGGGCTATGGTTTGGATGCCCTGGACCTTGCCCCGGAGGATGCCTATGAAGGTCGGAACTTTTTTATCAGTGCCGATGAGGATGTCCCCGGGATCCTGCCGGGCAATATCATCATCAACCCGGCTCTCATTGCTAACCCAGACCTAATTGCCGCTGCCACAGATATTGCAGAACTTCCCGGGGATGGCAGCCTGGCCCTAAAATTGGCCCAACTGCGGCACAAACCCATTATGGGGGGCCTTAAAAGCGGGGAAGGTGCCGGTGATGAGGGGGAAGGTGCCTTAACCACCACCTTGTCTGATTACTATAACAGCCTGGTGGCCGACCTGGGCATCCGCTCCCGGGAGGCCCAGCGCATGGCCCATAACCAGGGCATTGTCACCGGTGCCATAGAGCGGCAGCGGGAAATGGCCTCCGGTGTTTCCCTGGATGAAGAAATAACCGACATGATCCGCTTCCAGCACGCCTACAACGCCGCCGCCCGTATGGTTACCGCCATTGACGAAATGCTGGAAGTGCTGGTAAATAGAATGGGTATCGTAGGCCGCTAATGACTGCTGGGAAACGGCCCCCGTGCCGTCCCGCGCACCGGCATCAAGTTCCGTAGGGGACGGCCCCCGTGCCGTCCCGTGCACCGGCATCAAGTTCCGTAGGGGACGGCCCCCGTGCCGTCCCGCGCA
>JAAYSG010000094.1 GCA_012518435.1 Bacillota bacterium | reverse complement strand
TATTCCCCCCGCCACTTACAGGGAAGACGCCGGGACCTATTGGAGACGGCCGCTGCCATTGGGGCCAATCATTTTCCCCTACGCGTGGGTCCCCACTGCCGCTGGTGTGGGTACGAGAAATATTGTGGCAAGGATTAATACCCCACGGCATTAATAATCCAGCTCAGTTTTGTGTAAAATTACTGTAGCACAGGAATTTGCACCATGGAAATAGAAGAAGATCCCACCATCCTTAGCAAAGGGCGTTACCGGCTCCTTAACAAAAAGCACTTCACCTTTAGCCTGGAGACAAAAACAGAAGAAATTTAAAACACCATTTGGCACTACCTTGATGACACAAATACCCTGAGTAAAACAGAAAGAATTTACATCTCAGGGGACGGAGCCTACTGGATAAAGGCCGGTGGGGAGTATATCCCCAACTCGACCCATGTATTGGATAGTTTTCAGCTTCGGCAGGCAATCCTTAGGGGTGCCGGTGCCGATGAGAATAACAGAAAACCCTTGGCCAGGCTCCGGGAATTGACACATCTCCCCCTCCCTTCTAATTGACAGGATAGATGAAGGGGGCATATAATTGTAGTGGTTTGAAGGCAAAAGGACTAGATGGGAGGGACCACCATGGCCAGACCACCCAAATGGCGGTGGGTTGAATTTGTACCCAAGATAACACATTTTAAACCTGCTGGTCTCCCCATGCGGGATTTGGATGAGGTTGTACTCACCCATGAAGAACTGGAGGCCATCCGCCTGCGGGATAGAGAAATGCTTGATCAGGAAACATGCGCAAAAAGCATGAGGATTTCTCGACCAACCTTTCACCGAATAATTAAGGGGGCCAGGGAGAAGGTTGCTACAGCCCTAATAGAGGGGAAAGCAATTAGAATTTCTGGTGGCCGCTATCGGGTGGTCAAACGTTACTATCACTGTCAGACTTGTAACCATAGCTGGAACGAACCCCTAATTACCTGTCCCCCCCAAGAAGCCCATTGCCCCCAGTGTGAAAGTGTAGACATTGATGGTGCTAATGCCGGCGACCGCCACCCGGGTCGCCACCGGCATAGGGGAGGACGTGGGGAGAAATAAAAGGGTAAGGGAAATTTCCTCTTTTCCGCCTTGACAGGGAGAGGTTGGGATTGGTATACTGACCGTAACAATACCCCCCTGGGTATATAAGAATGTGGAGGAGGTATAAACATGGCCCCACAAGTAATTGTCTACAGCACACCCACCTGTCCTTATTGCACCCTGGTCAAGGAATATCTGGAGGAAAAAGATGTGGATTTTCGCGTAATTGATGTGACTGTCGACCAAGAAGGTAGGGAAGAATTTGTCCGCAAAGGTTATCGGGGGGTTCCGGTTACCATAATTGGTACGGAAGAAATAACGGGCTTTGATGTTCCTAAATTGGAAAAGGCCCTAGCCCAAAACCAATAATATTGGCTGCCGGGAAAATAAAATATTCCCTCCATCATCCAGGAGGGAATATTTTATTTACAGGGAATATATTGCTCAATATAATTTATTATAAAGAGAAGGATTTCCAAATACCAAGGAGAAAGCAATCTTATTATCACCAGGAAATAAACTAATAGCACCACAGGAAAGGAGGTATAAAATTGAAATTGTCACAACGCGTATTGACCATGCCGGAATCTTCCATTAGAAAACTCACTCCTCTGGCGGATGAAGCCAAAAAAGCCGGGCGTAGGATCTACCATTTAAATATTGGCCAGCCTGATCTACCTACTCCCAAAAGCTTTTTTGCCGGAATAAATAATTTTAGGGAGGAAGTTTTAAGCTATTGTCCCTCCCCGGGACTTCCCAAACTTCTAGAGGTGTTTTCCGCCTATTACCAACACCGGGGGATTCCCCTCACACCAAGGGAGTTGTTGGTTACAAACGGTGGCAGTGAGGCGCTGCTTTTTTCCTTTATGGCTGTCTGTGACCATGGTGATGAGATCCTTGTTCCAGAGCCCTTTTACACCAGCTATAGCCTTACGGCCAGTGCCTTGGGTATCAAGCTGTGCCCTGTGCCTACCTTCGTAGAAGACGGCTTTCACCTTCCCGAGAGAGGGGAATTTGTAAAGCGCATTACACCCCGGACCCGGGCCCTGCTGGTGACAAATCCGGGGAACCCTACGGGAACTGTCTACACCCAGGAAGAGATGAAGATGTTGGCTGGGCTAGTCCAGGACTTTGACCTCTTTCTAATTGCTGATGAGGTTTACCGGGAATTTGTCTACGAAGGTGAGTATAAAAGCTTTTTGGAGTTTCCCAGCCTATGGGAGCGGGTTTTGCTGGTAGATAGTATTTCCAAACGCTTTAGCGCATGTGGGGCCCGGATTGGTTCCTTGGCCTGTAAAAACCCAAAGGTTATGCGGCAATTATACAAGTTAGCCGAGACCCGTTTGGCGGTGGCCATGGTTGAGCAAATGGGAGCCATCGCCCTTGCTGAAACACCAGCGGAATATTTTCGGGAAGCTAACTTGGAGTACAAACGGCGGCGGGATGTAAGTATCGCCAAGCTACAGTCTATTCCCGGTGTTTATTGCCGCCGCCCGGAAGGAGCCTTTTATATTCTGGCCCGGCTCCCGGTAGTCGATGCGGAGGAATTTGCTGCTTGGCTCCTGCGGGATTTTAACCTTGATGGCGCCAGTGTAATGTTGGCCCCCGCCAACGGTTTTTACCTAACGCCCGAAAGGGGTAGGGATGAGGTTCGCATTGCCTATGTCCTTAGGGAGGAGGATCTGGCCAATGCCTTTACAATCCTTGGAGAGGGATTGAGGGTGTACAACAGTACAGTGGCAAGCCCCGTCGTCTCCTCATAGCCGCCGCCTAAGCCGTTGCCGGGCCTGCCCCAGAATGAGGTATAGTTCATTTAGGGGCAAATTAACTATGGAAGTTAATTCTGCCATTGGTAAGTCTGCTATGTCTCGCCATACAACTACCATCCGCTCCAGGGGTTTTAGGTCCAGGAGGGCCCCCTGAAGGTCATCCCTTGGCCCTTGCCTTTTTTGCGGTTCTATACTGGTATTTTTCCCGTCACTGCCGGCAAAGTTATGCCAATACCGACAACAGATTTCTAGGCAACTGGCCAAAAAAAACTTGCTTACTTCCGAGCTTGCCCGCCACAGGGAGGGCCTATTATTTGCTGTAAAGACAGCCAGGATAAGTTTACTGGCTGTTTCCTTTTCTCCCGTCAAACGAAAGGCAAGGGAATATAGGCGGCGTGGGAGGGTTGTGATGTCCATTATATTTCCTTTCCTGGGTGTTGGTTAGGGCAAGTTCTCTGCCATTGGACAATGCTAGTATATCAATCCTTCCTTGGTAAAGGTTTACCGAAGGTTGACAAAAGTATTACCGAAGGGTAACGATTATCCCCACCAACCCGGGGTTGGAGGGTGGCCACCGGGTAACGTTAACCTATAAATATAAATAGGTTGACTAAAGGAAAATAAGTTGATATAATGCCTGTAACAACTACAATAGTGGCAGGTGAAGCCGAATGGATAAAAAAGCCTTCATATCATTACGGGGAATGCTCAAGGCGGGTCTTATGGCTGCTTTAACGGCTGTGTTGGCCTGGGTTCAGATTCCGTTACCCTTTAGTCCGGTGCCAATAACGGGACAAACCTTTGGGGTTATGCTGGCCGGCTCCCTTTTGGGGAAGAGGACTGGTTGTCTTAGTATGTTAATATTTTTGCTCCTGGGAACAGCCGGAGTGCCTGTGTTTGCCGGCGCCAAGGCGGGACTTGGGGTGCTCCTTGGTCCTACGGGGGGATACCTTTTGGCCTTTCCCCTGGCCGCCTATACCATTGGTAGCATTGCCTTTCCCTCCCAAGGGTCCCCAAGCCCGATGCGGATGGGCTGGGCAAATTTTCTAGGTGGTATCTTGGTTATTTACGCTCTGGGGACTATACAGCTTTCCCTTGTTGCCCATATGAGTTTTGGTGCCGCCTTTGTAGCAGGTGCCCTTTATTTTATACCCGGCGACCTTCTTAAGGTAATGGTGGCAACCTTTGTGGGTCTTCGTGTTCGTGCTATTTTGCCGCGTTTTAAAATGGAGGAAAAAGGATAAATGGGGAAAATATAGAAAACAAATCTTGTCCATCTTAGCCCCGGCCTATTAGGCGGGGTTTTTCCCTTTAAGGCTGGCAATATTCCAGTGAAAACGATAAAATAGTAGCTGAATACCGGGGGAAAATGGAAATGGCTATTGGGCATGCCCAAGTGATGAATTGCCCAAAACTGCAAATTGCCAAAGGAGAAGGGGAGATGCTTGTGAAGAAATTGTATCGATGGCGAGAAAATAAGATCCTGGGTGGGGTGTCGGGTGGTATTGCCGATTACCTGGGCATAGATGTTGTTCTTGTACGCATTATATGGGTAATCTTGGCATTGAGCGCGGGAAGTGGCCTCATGGGATATATTATTTGCTGGGTTATTATTCCCGAAGAACCCTTTGGGGCTTCGGTGGAACAGGGTGATGCTATTGATTCAGGGGCAGGGGAGAGGGGACGCTGGGTTATGGGCTTGTTTTTAATTGGCCTGGGCGTTTTTTACCTCCTACGCAGGTTGAATGGCGTATTCTTGTCCTTACTAAATAAGTTATTACCAGGCATATATTGGCACAAATTTTGGCATTTACTTCCTTCCCTTCTTTGGCCCATGGTTTTTATACTGGCCGGAACGGCCCTAATAATTGGGTCCCTTAGGGGGCGAAAATATTGAATGGCCGTCGCTTTTTTCTGGGGGTATTTTTGCTATCCCTTGGCCTTATACTACTTATGCAAAGATTTAACCTACAGGTCTTTTTTTCCCCCCGGGCTGTTTTTGCTAAATATTGGCCTGCCATATCCATAGGGCTGGGGTTTTATTTGCTGTGCAACCGCGGCAAGAGCATGTATATTGCAATTATTTCCCTATTTTTAATCCTACTCTTGGGGGCTGGTTTGACCTGGCTGGAAAATATGGGCGGGGCTCAAGATAATTATTCCCGGGAACGGGATAAGGTCGTTATTCCGCGGCAGGTTGAGATTTTGTATATTCCCCGGGTATGGGGGCATGGGGGAAGCCCCGAAGGTTGTATGCTGGAATAATCCTTTAGTTATTTTCTTCCTTGGGGTTATCTTGCCTGTGACGGGGCTGCCACCAAAAGCGATACAAAAATACTGCGATAACGGTTATGGCACTTACCAACTGGGCGGTCCGGTAGGGTCCAAACATGAGGCTATCGGTCCGGAACCCTTCGATAAAAAAACGCCCCAGGGAATAGCCGCCGATATAAGTAAGGAAGATATCACCGGTGTGTAGATCCCTGCGGCGGCGCAGGTGGAGGAGGAGAAAGAATATAAGGAGGTTCCAAAGGGATTCGTAGAGGAAGGTGGGGTGGCGGTATGCACCGGCAATGTACATGGCCCAGGGGAGGTCTGTTGGGTAGCCATAGGCTTCTTGATTAAAGAAGTTGCCCCAGCGCCCGATGGCTTGGCCCAGTATAAAGCTGGGAGCTACAATGTCGGTCAGCTTAATAAATGGAAGCCCGTAGTGGCGGGTCATGGCATAACCCACCGCTAGTCCACCGATAATCGCCCCGTGGATGGCCAGGCCCCCCTTCCAGATCATAATTGCTTCCATTGGGTTTGCACTATAGTAATCCCAGCGGAAGATTACATAAAATAGGCGGGCTCCGATTAATCCCCCCGGTATGGCCAGGAGGAGTACATTAAAAAATTGGTCCAGGTCTATGCCCTCCTTCTCTACTTCCCGCGTTGTAAGGAATATTCCAATAAGAATAGAGGAAGCAATTAAAAGACCGTACCAGCGAATAGAAATGGGTCCAATTTTAAAGGCGATGGGATTGGGATTCATTTGTTTGCCCCTTTCTTGGGATTATTTGCAAGAGATTTCGGGAAGGCAATTGGCCCCTAATCATCCGGCCGAGGGCGATAATCATAAAAGAATTCTATTTTTTATTCCTGATTCCTTCTTTTTTTGCCCGGGGGAAATGTTGCCCCGGGGTTGGCCGGTGCCGGACTGTTGTCTGTATGGGCTGCAATGGCGAAAATACCCCTCTACTAATTTATACCCCAGTTGTAGGGCAGGTATTTAAAATGATGGTATCTCCGGCCCACGATTGCCCTTTTGCCTGCGGTTTGGGCCCGGGGGATATTAGATGGTTGTTTGGTTATGTTTATGGTCCCAATTAGGTGAAAAGTGGAGGTGATGGTGGGATGAGACATCCGGTTGCTGCCGATGCCAAAAAGAAAATTTACAACCGCTTGCGCCGAATTGAAGGGCAGGCCCGGGGGATTCAAAGGATGGTGGAGGAGGGGAAGGATTGTACGCAGATAATTACCCAGCTTACCGCCCTACAAGCCGCGGTTAAAAACGTAAGTAAGGTGGTTTTAAGTAATTACCTAGAGTGTTGCATTGAAGAAGAGATGTCCCGTGGCGGTGACTACCGGGCGGCTATAAAGAGACTTTCTGATGTCCTTATTCAGGCCAAACTCTAAGGACTAAAAAACAGTACTGGGGAAAGGGTAGAAATAGGAAGGGGCCCCGTTTTGTCCGGAGCCCCGGGTTTTAGGGCCTTGGGCCCTAATTTTTTTATTGGCAATAGCGGAGGATGCCCGCAGTTATGCCCTCTGCAACCCTTTGCTGGAAGCTATCCTGTCGCAAAAGGGCCTCTTCTGGTGCGTAGGAGAGGAAGGCGGTCTCCACCAATACTGCTGGGACGGCGTTGTTTCGTAAAACGTAATATTTACTGTCCCTCACACCCACTCTTCGTAATCCCGGGTTCTTTGCCAGCTCATCCATTATAAGCATCCCCAGGTTATAACTTTCTTGGCTCCGGGGGTTGGCGCTGGAGTAATAGACGGTGGAACCGTTAGTAGCCGGGTTGTAGTTGTAGTCAGCATGGATGCTGACGAATAGATGGGGCCTGTGGGAGTTACTAAGGTTTACCCTGCTTTCTAAACTGACATTCTTATCTTGCCCTCGGGTTAAAATAACCCGTGCACCGTGTGCCTCCAAAAGGGCAGCAGTTTTTAGTGTAATGGGTAGTACCACATCCTTTTCCTTGGTACCATAGCTTGGACCGATGGCGCCGGGATCAGTCCCGCCGTGTCCGGCATCCAGCATAATTACCTTACCCCTGAGGACACCTTTTGGGGCGGGGTCCGCGGCACCCTCTAAAATGGGATCATCGGGGTCGATATTCAATAGCACCTGCAAGCCCCCATCCCCCGTAGCCCGCAGCCTGGCATCAACCTTTTGTAATCTGTGTTTTAGGGTAATTGTCTTGCCGGCAATATTTAGGTGGCTAAAGGCCTTGGAAGTTAGGGGCCTTTCCACCTTTAAAGCATCCATTAGGGGTATTTCCAATGTGATTTGCCCCGAGTCGCTTCGCAACTTTCCCCCCAGAGGATGTGAACCTTTGATTAGGAGGCTGTAGAGGCTTTCGTTTACCCTACTCAAGGTTATTTCATTTACCCCGGGTGCTGCCACATCTTGTGTTTCCTGACTCAAGCTAGTGTACCAAGCAGCCAGATAAGCATTTTTTCCCTGGAAGGATATTTTCAGCCATTCTTTATCACCTGTTTTTATCACCTGCTGAACGGGTACCATTGTACCGGCGGGTAACCCACCCAGGCGTGGGGAGTCTTCCCTGGGGGCTTCCCTTACATTGAGGTTGGCTTGAAGGGTTGCCACGGTAACCTTTTTGCCGGGAACAACCATACGTAATCCCCAGCTTGTCCCATCATCTATGGGCCGGTACTGTATTTCCCCCGGAGGAACAGTTGGCGGCTGGCTACCACTGGCTGTTTGCCCCCCCGATTCTTTCCCCTTATCCCCAACTAAGTCATTTCCCAAGTGGGAACCTTGTCCGTTGGTTCCTTGCCCTTCCCCGCTCTCCCCCCTGGGGGCCTGCGGTATGGTAACAATATCTGTATACTCACCTGATATGTATGCCCTTTGACCCTGATATAATATCTCCAGCCATGTTTCACCCATATGTTGCACCATATCTTCTACTGTTATTTCAGTCCCCCGGGCTAATTGCCCCACCCGGGGTGAATTGATACCTGGACTTGTTCTTACATTGAGGTTAGCCGTTGTCTTTGCCAGCAAAAGGGAGTCTTGGACATTATCCTGCCTGGGTTTATCTGCTTCCTGGGGTGGGGAAGTGCTGGTGAGGGTGGTATAGGCGGCGGAAACATAGCCTTTCCGCCCCTGATATTGCACCTTTAACCAGGCCTCTCCATTAACATTTTCCACCGCCAGCACCGATACCCCGGTGCCCTGAGGGAGCGTTACAATTATTGTTGATTCCGTGTTGGGTTCAGTACGCAGGTTTAAATTACTTGTGGTAATGGCCCTTAAGCCTGTGCTGGAGTTTTCTGTTGGGCCCTGCCCATTATTGTTTTTTGCCAGTTCAACACATTTTAACATTACTGGGGCGGCTTCTCCCCGCAGAAGGGGCTGCTGGGGGTGGAAACGATTTTGACTGTCACCACTAAAAAGTCCTTTTTCTCGGGCCAGGGCGACAAAACCCAAGGCCCAGGGACTGATATTCCGGTCATCGGCAAATCCCGGTTGACTCCTAAAGGATTCTGCTTCCTTAGTCAAATCCAGGGAGCGAACTAAAACAACTGCTGCTTCTTCCCTTGTCACCGGTGTTAAGGGCCCAAAGGTACCATCACCACGGCCCTGCATAATTCCCTCCCGTACCATGGTTGCCACTGCAGCCTGGGCCCAATCGGGTATTTGCCAGGCATCTTTAAAGGAAAGGGCAGACATGGTTTCTAAGGGCAAGTCCAAGGCACGGGTAACAACCAGGGCAAATTCCCCTCGGTTTATGGCCCGTTTTGGGGCAAAGGTACCATCGGGATTACCCGCAAAAATTCCCTCGGACACAGCCTGTAAAATAGCCTCTTTGGCCCAAGCATTTTCAATATCGGTAAAAAAGGGGGTTTCGGCCAGGGCTGTAGCCGTTGTAAAACTTAGTACCAACAATAGTAAAGATACGATAATTTTTTTCATCTTCTTCACCCCGGTCCTTCGTTATTACCAGCCAAAAACAAGCATTAATCCGCTTCAACACCTCCTTAGTTAAAATACCCCCTCCATAAAGATACTCAATCTTTATTCTCCAGCAACATATATTTCCCCTTGATGTAATAATTTCCAGAAATGGCACAAAGAACACCTTCCCTTAGTTAGACCCTTAGGTGTTCTGGTATGTTCCCTTATGACACCAAAAAGGAGGATTTTCAAAAAGGAAAGAGAAACGTTCATTAAATAGGAAAAAAGCAGTATAGTATTAGTTAGGGGTGAAGGCTGTGCCGCCATGTATTCTTCTCCATTGAAGGTAATTATCCCTACAGTGACTATAGTGGAGGTTAAAATGGCATGGCAAGTAGATTTAGGTCCATTATTATTGGTGCTGCCCTTGGCCTAGCGGCAATGCCGGTTATCATGGCTTTGGCCTGGGGGCTCCTTTTGGCTTCAGGTTGTATGGGTGGGGTGGCAGATATTAATGACTTTCAAAGGATTTTGCCCTGGGCTGGCCTCTTCTCCCTCCTTGCTGCCCTCATAGCCGCAATCTTTCTTGTATATCAGGGTTATAGGTTGGATAAAAAGGGACTTCTTTCCCAAAGGGATGGTGTTTGGGAGAAAAAATAAGGTAGGGGGAATTATCGTTTTAAAGTGGCAATGCCTTTTTAAATGGGTTTTTAGCAAATGGGGATATTCCATCGCCCCATCTTGGGGAGTGATTTATTGGCAAAAGCAGGGGAAAAATTTCAGACCAAACTAGTACCGACCCGACCAAGGATATCAGCGGAAATGATATCCCATAACCCTCTATATATGCTTACTTTTCTTCGCAACTTGGCTAGACTGGAGGAAAGACCAACCCCGGGGGAACTGGCCCTTATTCGCAACCGGTGCTCCATGCTACATGGGTGCCCGGTAGAGGAATTGAGAGAGGAGTTTAACAATGTGCTCCTAAATCCGGCGGTCTTTACCAGTCTAGGGTTGCTGGTTGAAACTGGTCTTTTGGGGGAACTCATTCCCGAATTATTACGGGGGAAGGGGATGAAGCAGAGCCATATACATCCTGACGATGTCCTTACCCATAATTTGCTTACCTGTTCATTGGTAAAACCATCGCTTCATCTCCGGCTAGCAGGTCTTCTTCATGATGTGGGCAAACCAGACCATTACCTGGACGATCCCCTCCTGGGGCGCAGATTTCCCAACCACAGCCATCGTTCGGCTAGACTGGTGCCCCTCATTCTGGGGCGATTTTCTTATTCTACCCAACTGGTGGAACAGGTTAGACTTTTGGTGGCTAACCATATGTTTATCTGGGTTCCCCAGCATGGTCCTGAACCCGTGCGTCAACTTATGGAGCAAGTGGGGAAGAACAATATTGTAGATCTTGTTGAGCTGATTACCAGCGACCGGAAGGCAATTTGGGGGGAAAAAATCAAGGATTCTAATAAGGCCTTAAAACGTACCCTAGCCAGGGTGATAATGGAGACTAAAATGTAGTATTATAATGATAGTGCTTGCATATCCCCGGGTGCACTCCCGGGGGAAGGTAGCAGGGGGCTATTACCCGCTGGCAACTGGGGATTACCCCCAGCAAGGATTCCCCATGTGTTCCCGCGCTGGCCAGGGGGCTACCTACCCCCCATGGAAGACAAAAAAGGAGGGAAATCTTGTGGTGGAAAATGGGCTGGGCCGTACGAAGGTAGCGGAGGAGGTTGTGGCCATCATAGCCGGGCTTGCTGCAACGGAGATTGATGGCGTGGCGGGTATGAGTGGTGGCATCGTCAGCGGAATTGCCGAAAGATTGGGTAGGAAGGATCTGACCCGGGGTGTAAAGGTGGAGGTGGGGGAGGAACAAGTGGCCGTTGACCTTTTTGTAATCACCCACTTTGGTATGTCTATTCCTACCATTGCCCAGAATATCAAGGAAAATGTCAAGAAAAAAATCGAATCAATGACTGGTATGGAAGTAGTGGAAGTCAATGTCAATGTCCAGGGGGTACACATGGAAGCAAAAGAGGTGGAGCAGGAATAGGGTAAACCCCGTAATTTTACGGGGTTAATTTTTTATCCCCTGTTTCACCTGGTGCTGGGCCCATGGGATCTTTACATTGCTTTGCAAAACATATTATGCCAAGCCAATAACCCCAGAGCGGTGGGGCAAGGGGGGTTAGTCTTTGGCAAGGTAATTTGGGGGGCAAAAAGATGAAACTCTCCCGGTTAGGGGAAAGAGCCATCGTGGGGAAAGGTTACCCGGAAGGGAATATACCACAGTCCAAAACCAAGGGAGCCAAAGAGGCACAGGTAACCGGTTTCACAAAGGATAAGGTCCTTGCACCCCATCATCCTTTGGCTAACTTGGCCATGGAGGAAAACCCAAACAATATATTGCTGATGTGGGAATTATTGGCACAAGGGTTTCCCCCTGGTGCAGATATCCTTTCTCTACTTAACCAAGTCGTAGGCTCCAGCAAGGTATCCCCCCACAAAGCCCTGATCCTTGTCTATCTGTGGAGTCATAACCTACCTATTACCAAATCTTTTATTAAACCGTTATCTTCTCTCCTTGAGGATGATGGAAGCGTTTTTCCCGATCTATTTAGGCTTGTTAAGGAATTATCCGGCCCTGGGGAAGGAGATGGAGTGGAATCTTTATTACATCTACTACAATTTCCCTCGCCAAGGAATGCCCCGCAGATGCTTAAAAACCTAGCCCAGAGGTTGGGCCTTGAATATGAAGCAAATATAGGGGCTTATCTGGCAAGGGATGGGAGTAGTTCCCCAGATTCCGACCTTAACCTCTGCCCAGATGGACCACTCCGGGGAAATAAAAACCTCAAGTCCATGTTATTATCCCTTTCCCAAAATGGGAAATTAAAATTTGCGCCTGCCCTTCAAGGACTCCTTGATAAAATAACCGGTCTGCAAATACTACATACTACCAGTAATGGCTTGCATGTTCTGGGATGGTTTGGTCAACTGGAAGAAAATCCTCCTTTTTTTCTTTCCTTGTGGGATGATGAAGGATGTACAGACCCAGGCATGGACAAATACCGGAAGGTAATAATTTACACAAAGTTACCCCATCTGGGCC
Source organism: Bacillota bacterium (assembly GCA_012518435.1). Classification (GTDB taxonomy): domain Bacteria; phylum Bacillota; class DTU030; order DTU030; family DTU030; genus JAAYTH01. The sequence goes on along the minus strand of JAAYSG010000094.1, from coordinate 14,425 downwards.
CAATCCTCCTTGAGCTTCACCTCCATAATGCCAGCCTAACCTGTATGATGACTGTGGAGGATGTCCACTCCCGTAATGTCTTAGATGAATATCGGCAAGGATTAGCCAAGGCGCTGGTGGGTCTGGCCCAGCAGATTAGGATACTACCCTGCCGCCTGGGGGAGACGGGCTCTTTGCGGAGGGTTTGGTTAGGGAAGATTATGGCAAATCCCTTTGGCCAACAACACATTGACATCCATGTGTAGGTGATAAATATGAGCAAGGAAGCCAAGGACAAAAAAAGGCCGGGTAGGCGGTTGGCAGCCGCCCTCCGGTATAGACCTGCCATAGACAGTGCACCCCGGGTTCTAGCCTCGGGGAAGGGTATTATTGCCGATAATATTATCGCCCTTGCCAGGGAACATGGTCTACCAATTCAAAAGGATTCCTCCTTGGTGGATGTTCTCTGCCGAATTGAATTGGGGAAGGAAATTCCCCCGGAATTGTATGAGGCAGTTGCCAGGATCTTATCTTTTCTGGTTTATGTCGACGGCCTGAAGGAAGGCAAAATGGAAAAATAACATCCCCAGCCTTTGCCGGGGATGTTTGTTTTGTTATCCAGGTTTATCCCGTAATATCGGCTACTTCTTTACTGTATATCCGCTTCAGGGCTGTATTTAGAACATATAGTAGGAGATCATCGTAGCTAATTCCGCTTTGTGCCGCCATAAAGGGCAAGGAGCCCCCGGGGGAAAGGGAAGGAGTGCCATTGACATCGATGACAGTTGGATTTCCCTTCTTATCCTCCCGTACGTCTATTCTGAGGATATCTTGAGCACCAACGGCATTAAAGGTATCGACCGCCAGCTTATACAAACGCCAGTAACGGGAATCCTTGGAGGTGATAATTTCCTGTTCCTGCCGTTTTGTGGGGGACAGCCTCTTCACCTGAGTAGTGCGTATACCCTCATTGGGGGGGAAGCCCAGTATGGGTAAAACGAGCTTCTCCTTGTTACCTATAATACCGATTGTATATTCACGGCCAGGTAAATAATCCTCGACCAGGATGGAGGAATCATCCAACTGGTAGTGGACATAATCTAGCTGGGCCCTAAGTTCCCTTCCATCATTAACAATGGAACTGGCATTAATTCCTATACTGTTGCCGCCACCACTGGGTTTGACAAAAAGGGGGTAGGTCATCATTTCTTCAATGTCTTTTAACTGTTGGTCAAGGGAGGGCATATTGGGCTTAATTAAGGAGTAAGCCGGCACCCGAATGCCCTTGGCGGCCAAACGCCGGTATGTTTCATCCTTGTTGCGACAAACCTGCATGGCATTGGCACTGGAATGGGTTGCGGGGATGGACATTTTCTCCAGCAGATATTTCACCCAAGGTGTTCCGGAACCATCATATAGTGTGGAGGGAAGGGCTAGGAAGCCCTCAGCTAGGCAAAAGGCAATTAAGAAAGTTCCCTTGGTATAAATAAACTCCTGTAACTGGGCAGGGCTGCGCAGATTGAGATGGGCTATTTCGTGACCCTTGCCAGAAAGAATGCGGCCCATCTGAGCAACATTGTCTATAGTCATGCACTCGCCATAATAACCAATCCGCTCCTCCTCTGGAACCGCATTATAGATAAATAGTATTTTATTATTCATAATGTAATACCTCCTTCAAAAGTAAGCAATTACTAGACTTATTGCCGCCGCTAACTTTAGAATGTATAACAAGTTGGCGTTGACAGTAAATTAATTCTACCCTATTGGGGCAAGTTTGGCAAGGGGTTGAAGTTGTTTTGTTGCTTACTTCCCACTTTCCTTGGGATAAAATATATTAGCCCTTCAATTTTCGGTAAAGGGTGGCAATGCTAATGGAAAGGTCAGCGGCAATTTTACGCTTTGCTGCTAGGTTATTTCCATAGCGGCGAAGGCGGTCCTTGATTACTTTTCTTTGGTATTTCTCCGTTATTTCAGCCAAGGTCATATCCCTTTCTTCCTTGGTTGGCGATATTTTATTCCCTATGACCCCTGTGCCCAATAAATCTCCTTTTTCGAAAATGGTGGCGAATTCAATAAGGTTACGCAGTTCCCTTATGTTACCCGGATAGGAATGATTTAGAAGGAGGTTTTCACACTGGACTGTAAAGCCTTTTAATTTTTTATTATATACCCGAGAAAAATGCTGTAAAAAATGCCGGGCTAGAATTATGATGTCATAACCCCTTTTTCTCAGCGGGGGAATGTGAATAGGTACAACATTTAACCTGTAATATAAATCTTCCCGAAAGGAACCATTGGCAACCAATGCCTGCAAATCTTTGTGGGTGGCTGATATTATCCTGGGATTAACCTCTATTAAGGTATGACCACCTACCCGAGTGATTTCTTTTTCTTCCAAAGCACGCAGCAGTTTTGCCTGCATTTTTAGGGGCAAATCGCCTATCTCATCCAGGAATAGGGTCCCATTCTTACAGATTTCGAATTTCCCCTCTTTACCCCCTGGGCTAGCCCCGGTGAAGGAGCCCTTTTCGTAGCCAAAGAGTTCACTTTCTATTAAGGCCGCTGGAATTGCACTACAATTAAGGGGAAGGTAGATATCATTTCTGCGGCGGCTGTTATTATGGATGGCCTTGGCAAACAAGTCTTTACCGGTACCTGTTTCCCCAATGAGTAAAACGGCTACATCCTTAGCCGCCACTTGCATGGCCATTTCCCGGGCCTGCAAAAGAGCCTCACTTTCCCCCAGGATATGGTCAAAGGTTACCAGGTTCCGATCCCGGGCGGATTTCATTACAGACTCCTGCATTTTAATGAAATCTGTAAAAATAAGGATGGTCCCCTTCTGCTCTCCTTTGATCATTATGGGACTAGCGTTCAAAACAAATTCGAAGTTACCCAGGGCACATGGACCAACTTCACCCTTAAATCCCAAGGCTGCCAATTGGTCATATATTCTGGGGGTAATTACATGTTTAAGGGGGGGAAAGGGGGGGCCTCCCAAGGAAAATTTTTTATTTATACATTCATTGGTTGTAATAATTTCTCCCTTGTTGTTGAGAAACATAATTCCTTCATTTACAGAGTTTAAAAGGGTGATCAGCTCTGACGAACGGTGTTCCAAGAGGGTACTATATTCCTTTTCCTTGAGCATGGTGGATATTATATTACTCAATTGACTCTCGAAGGCCATATAGCTACTCTTATTATTTAGGAGGCTGTCCCTGGCCGATTCATCAAAGGCACACATACCAAGGACACCAATGGTTTTCTTCTTAAACTTAATGGGAATACATAGTTCTGCCAACTCCTTACAAACCGCCCGTCCCGCACAATTTAAACAAGCATTATTTTCCCTTGGATTTGCAATAAAATATTGACAGCCGGTGGCAAGGCATCTTGCAAAAACAGAATTGGCCGGTGCTGTTTTTCCAAACTGTTCTTCAACCCGGGCTGTGGCCACCAGTCTTTGGAGGTTTTCATCTACTATGGTAAGATCGACATTTGTAATGGCATGTATTGCTTCGACAATATGCTGAAGTTCCCCCTTGATGCTGTCTAGAACACCCATGCAATCGTCACTCCTTTGTAATATTTAGGGAATATTACACCTTATTATTAATTTTACCACATTAATCTTGGCCCGGGAAAATATTATCCGTTAATTTTCATAGAGGATAAATGCTTCTCATATATGATAACCACCCTACACGTAGAAGACTGCACGCCTTGCTGGCTTGAATTCTAAATAAAAACGGAACTTTATTAGATATAAGAAAATTGCCAGCCCCGGGGGATTTACCCCGGCCCCGAGTTCCGCGGCAAAGATAGATTACCCCTGCCCGGGCAATTTGGCACAAATATTGCTACAATATAAATTTGGGAGGGTAATGTGCCATGTCGCTTGAGCAATTGCTTGAAATTTTGCAAGAACAGGTAAAACCTGCCCTGGGTTGTACGGAGCCCGGCGCCGTTGCCTATGGGGTTGCCTTGGCAAAGGAATTGTTGGGGACTAGGGTTGAGGATTTAAGGATTAAGGTTGATAAAAATGTTTTGAAAAACGGCATGAATGTGGGAATACCCGGAACGGAGGAAAGAGGGATTGTTTTTGCGGCCGCTCTAGCCCTTGTTATTGGTAAGTCGGAATATGTTCTAGAAGCCTTAAGGGATATTACCCCTGCTAGTCTAGAGGCTGCCACGGCAATTGTGAAGGCTGGTATAATTAAACTGGATTTGGAGGAAAAAGTAGATTGCTTATATATTTCCGTTGAGGCCCAGGGGGAGGGGGCTAGGTCCCAGGTAATAATTAAAAATGACCATACCAATGTAGTATTCAAAAGCAAAAATGGTCATATTTTACTTGCCAGGGAGGATGGATCTTTGCAGGCTCCAGGGCCGGGGAAAAATAAATATAAAATCAAGAATTATACTATCAGGGAATTGATTGAATTTGTCCGAAATGTCCCCGGCAAAGAAGTGGCATTTATACAGGCAGGTATTGATATGAATATGAACCTGGCAAGAATAGCCCTTCGGGATGAAATAGGCATGGGTTTGGGCAAATATTTTTTTCAAAGGGCCAAAAATGTATTCGACAGGGCGAAGGCTTATACAGTTGCTGCTGCTGAAGCCCGCATGTCCGGATATCCTTTGCCGGTTATGACCAGTGCGGGTTCTGGTAATCATGGACTTGTGGCTATTACTCCACTGGCGGCAATTGGCACAGAAATGGGTATTTCAAGGGAAAATATTACCCGCTCCATTGCCCTCAGTCATTTACTGACAATATATGTCAAGGTACATACGGGTACTCTTTCACCCGTATGTGGGTGTGGTATTGCCGCTGGGATTGGATGTACCGCTGGTTTGACCTATATGCTGGGAGGAAGTAATGATCAGATAAGGGCTGCAATAAATAATATGGCTGCGGGTATTTCTGGCATGATATGTGATGGTGCTAAGCTGGGATGTTCCGCTAAGCTTGCCATAGCCGTGGATGCGGCGGTAGATGCTGCTAATATGGCCCTAAAAGATATTTATATTCCCTTTACTGATGGCATTCTGGCAGAAGCTGCAGAGGAAACCGTTAAAAATATGGCCCTGGTTTCCAGGGTGGGAATGGCCAGCACTGATGAAGTAATTTTGGCTATAATGCTGAAAAGATCGGTATAGACGTTTGCTGTCTCTTCCAATTAAGCTTGCCGTGGCCTTTTGGCCCGGGGAAACTGGACTTGACAATTTGTTTGTTTTGGGAACATGCAAAAGCCTGACATGTTCCCTTTTTCTTTCCTGGACTGTCCCCACCGATGAACTTTAGCAAATAATCCTCCCCGCTGGGGGAATACTAGGGGTGACATTTTATTAGAATAAATTCAATGTGACATTATCATGGAACAACTACAAAAATAACAACAACATCATCCCTTGACATATATTCGTGGCCATCCTATAATAGATATGAACATATGACCATAACCTATAAAAGGGGGTGTTGAGATGCCAGGTTTTGATGGAACTGGCCCCATGGGCTACGGTCCACTAACTGGAAGACAAATGGGATATTGTGTTGGTTATCCTTACCCCTATGGACGCATGAGAAGGCGTCGCCCCTATGGGGGAATGGGAAGGGGGTTGGGAATGGGAAGAAGGCCGGGTAGGTTTGCCTACGCACCGGCTTGGTATTACCCCAATGTGGATTACATGCCCGAACCAACCGTGGCAGAGGAAAGGGTTTATTTACAGGAGCAGGCCAAGTATTTGGAAGAGGAACTAAAGGAGATTAGGGCCAGGTTGGCTGACATTGAAGAGGAAAAATAATTAGGCTAGCATTGATACCGGGATATTAACCCTAACCCGGTATCTTTTTTTGTGTTTTCGCTCCCTTGCTTGTAATTGCCAACACCATAATACCTTAGGGATACCCACCCTTTGCAACACCTTTTTTAACTGATTAAACTTCTGTGAACGAAACTCTGGTCGTTCTACACAAAACCGGTGGGTTTATGTTGACTTCCTCTATCCACTCCACTATAATTAGTTTTAATATTAGAATATCTAATCGACTATGAACGGGACAAGTAATTAGGATTTGCCGGCCAGCGAGCTGGGTAAGGTGAAAGCCAGCACGGACATCACTAATGAAAATCACCCGGGAGTTGCGTGCTGAAACCTTTGTGGGGAATAGGCATTGCCGGTAAAAACCGTTATCTGCTTCAAGTGGCCACTTCACCCGATAGTACTTATCTGGGTTGATCCTTATTATGGCCAGAAGGGTGGTACCACGGGAAACCTCTCGTCCTTTCGGACCGGGGGTTTTTTATTTGCTTTGGCCATCACTGGCAGGAAACCAGGTCTGGGGCTAAATGTGGTATTAGTATTTATCTTCTAGATGGGGGGTACTGATTGCAATTTCAATTCCCGGTAAATCGCTAACTATTAAATCCATCGGAGGTGTCCAATGTGGACTATAAGGAAACCTTAAATTTACCAAAAACAAAATTCCCCATGCGGGCAAACCTTCCCCAAAGGGAGCCGGAAATTCAACAAAAATGGGCCAAAATGGGAGATTATGCCCTGGCACGGAGGAAACGTTTGGGGGAAAAGAAATTTATTTTGCATGACGGTCCCCCCTATGCAAACGGAGATATTCATTTGGGGACAGCCCTAAATAAGGTTCTTAAGGATATTGTTAATAGATATGAATTCATGAGGGGATACGATACCCCATATGTGCCGGGTTGGGATACCCATGGCTTACCCATCGAGCATGCGGCGGTAAAGAAGCTGGGAATTGATCGGGGCAAGGTAAGCATTAGTGAATTGCGCCGTCACTGTGCAGAATATGCTTTGAAGTACGTGGATAAGCAACGGGAACAATTTAAACGTTTAGGTGTGAGGGGCGATTGGGATAACCCCTACTTGACCCTAAAGGCGGAATACGAGGCTAAACAAATTGAAGTTTTTGGGGAAATGTATAAAAAAGGTTATATTTACAAGGGGCTAAAACCCGTCTATTGGTGCTATACATGTGAAACTGCCCTGGCGGAAGCCGAAGTTGAGTATGGGGATAAAACCTCCGACTCCATTTATGTTAAATTTCCTGTTTGGGAGGATCCTACCGGGAAGGTGGGCGGTGTTGATGAGCAGGTTCATTTCATCATTTGGACCACAACTACCTGGACCCTACCGGCTAACCTGGCCATAGCCCTTCACCCCCGGGTAGATTACGCCTTGGTTCGCAAGGATAATGAAGTATTTGTTATAGCCAAGGACTTGATACCAGAGGTGGCAAAGGAAACAGGGCAGGAATTTGGGGAAATTATTGCCCTTTACCCGGGCAGTGAATTGGAAGGAATTAAATGTCGCCATCCCTTTATGGATAGGGAATCGGTGGTCATACTGGCTGATTATGTAACCTTAGATCAGGGAACAGGCTGTGTCCACACTGCACCAGGACATGGGGCGGAGGACTTTGAAAGCGGTGTAGAGTATGGATTGGATATTGTAAACCCTGTGGATCCCAAGGGTTACTTTACAGAGGAAGCGGGACCCTTTGCTGGTCTGCACATTAATGAAGCCACTGAACCCATTACCAAACGGTTGGAAGAGGATGGATTTTTGCTTGGTTTTGGTAGGGTTACACACCAATATCCCCATTGTTGGCGCTGTAAAAAGCCGGTGATATTCCGGGCAACAGAACAGTGGTTTGCTTCTGTGAAGGCTTTTCGAGCCCAAAGCCTGGATGCAATTAACCGGGTACAGTGGTTCCCGGCTTGGGGCAGGGAACGCATTTACAATATGGTTAATGAGCGCCACGATTGGTGTATATCACGGCAGCGGGTTTGGGGTGTACCCCTCCCAATATTCTATTGCGCAGACTGCGGAAAGGAGTTGATCACAGAGGAGACAATTGCTAAGGTCAGGGATTTATTCAAAGAAGAGGGCTCCAACGCCTGGTTTGAAAGAACAGCTGCGGAGATTTTACCTGCGGAGATTAGCTGCAACCAGTGTGGTGGTCGGGAGTTTACTAAGGAAACTGATACAATGGATGTCTGGTTTGATTCTGGTTCTAGCCATATGGCCGTTTTGGATATGGACCCAGATCTGCAATGGCCCTGTCATCTGTATTTGGAGGGTAGTGATCAGCATCGGGGTTGGTTTCAGTCTTCTCTTTTAATCGCTGTGGCTGTAAAGGGGGATGCACCTTACCGTTCGGTGCTAACCCATGGCTACGTTGTTGATGGTGAAGGCAAAAAAATGTCAAAGTCCGTTGGTAATGTCATTTATCCCGAGGAAATTATCAAGAAATATGGGGCAGATATCCTTCGCCTCTGGGTGGCCTCTTCAGATTTTAAATCCGACATCAGGGTTTCCCGAGATATTCTTGACCAGATGGCGGAGGTTTATCGTAAAATTCGAAATACCTGTCGTTTTCTTCTGGGCAACCTTTACGATTTTGATCCTGCCCGGGACATAATGCCCTTTGAAAAATTGCAAGAAATAGACCGTTGGGCCCTGGGGCGCTTGTCTCGGCTGACGGAAAAAGTGGCAAAGGCATACAGTCAGTACGAGTATCATATTCTTTATCATGCCCTTCACAACTTTTGTGCCATTGACATGAGCTCCGTTTATCTGGATGTTATAAAGGACAGGATCTACTGCTCGCCTCCTTTTTCCCAGGAGCGACGGGCTGCCCAGACTGTTATGTATAAGGTGATCAACACCATTGTTCGGTTAATGGCACCGGTATTGGCTTACACTGCAGAGGAAATTTGGCAATACCTCCCGCGTACAGATGAAATGGAAGAAAGCGTACATTTGGTGAAATGGCCGGAACTGGCAGCCCAATATATTGATGATGAACTGGAGGCCAAATGGGAACGCCTATTGGCTGTCAGGAGTGAAGTTGCGCGTGGTTTGGAGAATCTACGTCGGCAAGGTATCATTGGCCAATCATTGCAAGCACAGGTGGAATTATATGCGAAAAAGGGATTATTTGAGTTTCTCCGGGAAAATGAGAAATTATTAGCAGACCTTTTTATTGTTTCTAGAGTTGTCCTTCATGATTGGACAGGTGAACTGCCGGAGAGCGTTGCTCCTTCTACAGAGATGGACGGTCTAGCCATTGCTGTAAGCAAGATTGTGGGTGAAAAATGTGAACGCTGCTGGAAGTATAGCGAAGGAGTGGGAGCCAGCAAGGAGGCTTCAACCCTCTGCCCTCGCTGTGCCCAGGTAGTCCCGCAGCTAACTGATTAGATAAAGGAAGTTAGTGATGGGGGGAGATGGATAAGATGAGTAAGATTATTGGAGTCTTGGGCGGTATGGGACCCGAGGCTACGGCAGATTTGTTTGCAAAAATTATCCATGCAACCCCAGCAATTTCCGATCAAGAACACCTAAGAATTATCATAGATAATAATCCGCAAATACCCGATAGAACTGCTGCAATAATGGGTCAAGGGCCTAACCCTCTACCTCTTTTAGTGGATACAGCCAACAATTTAGTCCGGGCTGGGGCCGAATTTCTTATTATGCCGTGTCACACAGCCCATTACTATTATGAAGAGCTCCAAAAAAATTGCCCTGTTCCTATCCTAAACATGATCGAGGAATCTGTACGCCAGGCCTGTGAAGCCATATCCCTTCTTCACCGGATAGGGTTATTGGCTTCCCGGGGTACAATAATTGCTGGGTTGTACGATGGGATTTTTAACAAAAGAGGGGTAGAAGTTTTAACCCCCCGGGGAGAACAATTGGAGCAAATAATGGAAGTTATCTATGGGGTGAAGGAGGGGCGTCCCCGCGGAGAACTTAAGCCACTATGGCGCCCCGTTGTAGATGACCTGCTGCAAAGGAATATCCAGGCATTGATTTTAGGTTGCACTGAACTTCCCCTGGTTATTGATGCGGCAGAGATTGCAGTTCCTGTTTTGGATCCAACGAATATACTGGCTCAACGGGCAGTGGAGTATGCCCGAAATAATGAGGGTTGATTTTCCACCTGACCCTGGAGCAGGGGCCGATGACCAACTTGGTTATCGGCCTTTTTTTGGTGATTTTTACCAACAGCAGCTCCTTATTCAAAGGGCTGGTATTTGGGACAATAAGGTTTAGGTAATCGGGAAAATGGGGAAATTAAGTGGGGGGGAATGGCGTGAAAGAAAGGGAAAAACATATTTTTCGCCTACTTTTGCAAAAAATTGAAGCACTTTCCTTGCATATGGAAAAAATGAAACTGGCCGAATATGTTCAGCTTTTGGAAAACCTTCCCCGCCTATTGTGGATAAACTTTATAAGCGGTGTTATCAGGGGGGTAGGTATGGCGGTGGGCTTTACCCTATTGGGTGCCTTTTTGCTTTATCTCCTGGGAAGAATGGTGGACTTACCCCTGATTGGTAGTTTTATCGCGGAAATAGTGAAGATTGTTCAGTTTCAACTAAGTATATCGACCTAGGAAGGTACTGGAGCCATCTGTCTCTCCTTTTGGAAGGGGATTATGAAGGAGTATGGAGGCAGACTGGATAATTCCCTGGAAAAATAAAAATACCAATGGGCTAATGGGGGGGATAACAAGTGTGTGACAAGGAGTATTATCGGCAAAAGTTAGCCAAAATGAGGGAAAGATTAAGTAAGGAAATAAAGACATTAGAGAACCAGTTGACCCAGAGCCAGGGAGATTCCCTGGAGGAATTGACAACATATGATAATCACCCAGCCGATATAGGCAGTGAAACTTTCCAGCGCAGCAAGGACATTGGCCTGTTGGATAATAGCCGCTTACTCTTACGGGAGGTTGAAGTAGCTCTTCAACGTATTGAGGATGGTGCCTACGGCACCTGTGAAAATTGTGGGCAGAAGATTTCCCAAGGGCGTTTACTAACAATACCTTATACGACCCTCTGCCGCACCTGCAAGGGAAAACAAGAAAAACGAGAAACCCTCTCTTTTGGACGTCCGGTGGAGGAAGAGGTCTTTCCCACATCCTATGGGGATACCCTTCAGGGGGAAGAAGGAGTTGTCTTTGATGGAGAGGATAGCTACCAGGCTGTTGCCCGTTATAATAAACTGCCCAATGTCTACTATGAGGATATTGGTGAAGATGAAGATGAGATTGGCCTAGTGGAGGATATTGAAAAGATCAGCAATAGGGATTATAAAAGACAGCTGTAATACCAGCGGGTTCCCATGGGCCAAATTATATTTTTCTCCCCAATATTGGTGGTCTTAAGCCTATTAATATTGGTGTTTAGGCTAATCCCAAGTTCCCGCTTTTCCCGTGGATGGGGTGGTCTTGTCTCCAAGGGATTAAGTGTGCTACAATGGGTGGTGATAAATAGGGAATGGGAATAAGAAAGATACCTTTGCGTCCATTGGCAAGGGCCTATTGACTGCCAGAATGGGTGATAAAATTATGCTTATTTTTGCCCTGGGATTCGGGGTTCTTCTTTTAGATCAGTTGTCCAAGCTATTTGTACAAAGGAACATGCTCTCCGGCGAAAGCATTCCCCTTATACCGGGGGTATTGCATCTCTCCTACATACAAAATACAGGTGCGGCCTTTGGCATCTTAAAGGAAAAAACCCTTTTTTTTATTATAATTACAGCACTGGTTGTTTTGGCCATCCTTTTTATCATCCCCCATATCCAGCGGGAACACCTTTTCCTGCGCTTGGCCCTAGGGTTAATACTTGGTGGTGCCCTGGGCAATTTTATCGATCGGGCCCGTTTTGGTTATGTGATTGATTTTATTGATTTTCGTATTTGGCCTGTATTTAATGTTGCCGACGTGGCCATTGTTATGGCGGTGGGAATTTTATTTTGGCAGCTACTGGTTCATAATCCCAAAAATTGAAATAGGAGCCTGCCCATGATTTTTGCTTATTTGGTTACGGCCAAAGACCAGGACACCAGAATTGACACCTTTCTAGTGGCCCAGAGGGAACTTGCCCTTTCCCGCAACCAGGCCCAAAGATTAATACAGAGGGCTGGAGTAGAGGTAAACGGTAAAAAACCTCGGAAAACTGGCCTCAAGTTAAAGGTGGGGGATATGGTACGTGTCCATCTTCCCCAGCCCCGTGAACATCAAATTCAGGCTGAAGATATTCCCCTTTGTATCCTCTATGAAGATGTGGATTTGTTGGTGTTAGATAAACCAGCAGGCATGGTTGTACACCCCGCGCCTGGCCACTATTCAGGCACTCTGGTCAACGCCCTACTAAAACACTGTGGGGAACTGCCGGCAATGGGCGACCCTTTACGCCCGGGAATAGTCCATCGCCTGGATAAGGACACTTCGGGACTGCTAATTGTCAGTAAAACGAAAAGGGCCTATCGGGGCCTTGTGAAACAATTAAAACTACATCTTGTCAATAGAACTTATCAGGCCCTAGTCAAGGGTCGGGTTAAAATTGCAACGGGTGTTGTGACTGCTCCCATTGGTAGAAATCTAAACAACAGGAAGAAAATGGCTGTAGTTGCCAGTGGGAAAAGGGCAGTAACCCATTTCCGAGTTTTGGAAAAATTCCCGGCCCACTCCCTCCTAGAACTGAAATTGGAAACGGGGCGAACACATCAGATAAGGGTCCACCTCTCCTATATGGGACATCCCATAGTGGGAGACGTGATTTATGGCGGGAACAGGGGCAAAAGTGGAATTGGGCGTCAAGCCTTACACGCAATCCGGTTAGAATTTGTCCACCCCATTAGTGGTGAAGAGTTATCCTTTTTCAGCCCCCTTCCCCCTGATATGGAGGAATTGTTAGCGAAACTGCGGTCTTAAGCAATATCTTTTCCCTGTGAACGAAACTCTGGTCGTTCTACAATCTTGGGGAAAATTCATCTGTCAAGTAAAAGCGAAAATGTCCCCAAAAACATCAAACATTAGCACTGGAAAATCCAGTGCCATGTCAGTTAATTAAGTATAAATGGCAGTGGTGTACCAGAGGTCCTCATAAGTCATCCCATCGGGAATTCTCCGATGACGTTGCCCCTTAACATGCTTGTTAAATTCTTTAGCCTTCCATGGATGGGTCATTGGGGGGATGTAGCGTTTTTTGGGTATTGGAGCTGATGTGGGCAAACCAAAATTTCGTGAGACCATTTCATGCATTGGGATCTCTTCCAGGGCCAAAACAATATCATTGATAACAGTGTACAAATTACCATCAAAGGCCTCCACAACCAGGGCTACCGTACCCTTTCGATAATAAACGTGCGAACCATTATCTTTCACCGGCAGGAAATATTTATTTTTAAATTTGATGCTGTGGCCCCCATCAATTTTCCTTTTAGTTATCACCGCCAATGTTAAATTAATTTTTTCCGCATCCGGTTGTTTTTCAAACACAGATTTGCTATGGTTGATGGGTAGAGCAAATTGGTCATTGTATTCCTTTACGTAGGGGTCTAGGAATTCATTGGCCTGCTCTAGGGTGGTCACGCCTGCCAGTCGTAACAGGACTGGCAGGCGTGATTTTAAGGTTCGAAACATCCTTTCCACCCGTCCCTTAGCCTCCGGTATACTAGTAGTCTTGATTTCAATTCCCAGCTGCTTGCAGGCATAACTAAACTGTGTAAAAGTGTCCTTTTCAAGCAGGGGCGCCCCTTTACGCCTGTATTCGAATACAGTCCTTCTATCCGTGTAAAATAGGTAAGGTATACCATGGGTTACCAAGATTTTATAAAGCACATTGTAGTAGCCCGCTAGAGTCTCCTCAGGGGCAAAATAAGCACCGACAATGCTGCCGGTAGAGTCATCTACCGCCAGATGTAGATAAGCCTTCACATCAGCAAACCAAGTGTAAACGGAAGCATCCATTTGGATCATTTCCCCGAAGTGAGCGCACCTGGGTCTCCGAGGATGGTTTTCCCCCAGACCCACAATTAGTTCCTGAAGATGGTCCTGTTCCCCTTTAGACTTCACCTTTTCCTTTGCCCTTTCAAGTTCCTCCCTAAGCCTTCTCCTCGTTTTCCTCATGGCCATGGGGCTGGGGATACCTTCCTTTAAAAACAACTCCCTAAGAAAGGACTTGGACACCACAATACCCTCAGACTCCCTCAGCATTTCCGCGTAGTGGGTGAAGTTCGCCCCATGGTATTTGTTGTCATACAGGGTAAGGATTTTATCTTTGACCTCTTCACTAATAGCATTAACAGGCTTTCTACCCCTATTGCCATGCGAAAAGAAGGCTTTCCCTTGCTCTTTATACCCTTTGACTAGACGGTTAACATGACGTCGGCTGCAACCTAGTTCAATGGCAGCCCGGTTCTTGTTCCCATTCGTTTCAACTAACTTCTTGATAGTCTTATACTTTTGTTGTTCTGTCATAGTTAATACGACCTTTCTCATTAGACTCACCCCGCCGTGAAATAATCCAACGGGATTGTTTTCTTCGCCCGGGACATTTTCCCTTGTCGTCTAATGAGACATTATCGCTTTTCCGCTAGT
>JAAYSG010000093.1 GCA_012518435.1 Bacillota bacterium | reverse complement strand
GTTTGGAGGAAATGGCGGCGGAAATGTTGGGAAAGGAGGCTGGGCTCTTTGTTACCAGCGGTACCATGGGCAATCTGGTATCTATCCTGACCCACACCAGGCCGGGTAATGAGATTATCTTGGAATCTGAATCCCATATTGTCCACTATGAGGTGGGTGGATGCGCCGCCCTGGGTGGGGTTATGGTCCGCACGGTACCTGGGAAAGGGGGGGCAATTGACCCCAGCATATTGGAGGCTGCCATCCGGGGAGAGGACATCCACTTTCCCCGCACAACCCTCATCGCCATGGAGAACACCCATAACAGGGCCGGGGGCCTGGCCGTTCCCTTAAGTAACATTCGGGCTGTCCGGGGGGTTGCAAATAAACACGGGATTCCTATGCATCTGGATGGGGCCAGGATATTCAATGCTGCCCTGGCCCTTAAGGTCTCTGCAGCGGATATCGCCCAGTACTTTGAATCCGTCATGTTTTGCCTATCTAAGGGCCTGGCCGCCCCTGTTGGATCTGTCATTGTGGGCTCCAGGGAGTGGATTGCAAGGGCCCGCAAGTGGCGGAAAATGGTAGGTGGCGGGATGCGCCAGGGGGGTATACTGGCAGCGGCGGGAATAGTAGCCCTAAGGGAGATGGTGGGGCGGCTGGAAGAAGATCATATCAATGCCCAACGCCTGGCGGCGGGTTTGGCGGAATTGCCCCAGGTGCAAGTTGATCCAGAAGCAGTGGAAACCAATATGGTCCTCATGGACGTGGGGCCCACCGGGAAAACCGGGGAGGAATTTGTTGCCCTCCTCAAGGAGGCGGGGGTCTTGGCCGGTGCCATGGGTCCAACTACCTTGCGTCTGGTCACCCATAAGGATATTTCCCCGGCGGATGTGGAAAGGGCCCTACAAGTTATCGGGAAAATACTACAATAAGGGTGCTAATCAAGGACTCCATGTCGCCTTATTAGCCTAATTTAGTAAATTAGGGGGGTACTTTATCCCCCTATTTATTTTTCCGCCCTTTTCGACAACTTGACCAGCTAAGGTAGAAGTGGTAGACTGGAAAGTGGGAATATTCCATTATATCTACCAATTGGTCCGCACCAGGCTCCGGCTAACCTTTGGGCAAATACTTGGACAAATTCTCCCGGGAAAGGGGGCTGATAGTAGTAAAATAAGGCATAAGGTCCTGGGATGTGATTTGTAGATGTTAATTATAGGGGGTGGAGTTGGAAACAAAAAAGGCATTTCCTTACTAATACTTTAGGAGGGATTTTGCGATGTTAGCACTCTATAGGCGGATGGGATTAGCGACCAAGATAACAATTGGTATGATAATTGGTCTGATATTTGGTTGGATCTTTAAGGCCCACTATGCGGCCTGGTCGGTTGTTACTGATCCCATAGGGGATATATTCCTTCGTCTGTTGATGATGACCATCTTGCCCTTAATTTTCTTTTCCATTGCTTCCGGTATTGCCGGTATCGCGGATCTGCAGAGGTTAAGACAGGTCGGCGGTATTTTTCTCGTTTACTGGTTCTTTTCCTCTCTATTTGCCGCAGTCATCGGTTTAATTTGGGCTTATATTATTAAACCTGGTGCTGGAATTATACTCCATGAAAAAGAAGTATTTACAACAGAGGGTGTAGATGTCTTAAGGAGCTTTATTGAATGGATACCTAACAATATAATTGCCGCCCTGGCAGATTTTAATATTCTTCAACTTATAGTTTTTTCCTTGTTTATAGGGTTTGGTATTGTTTTTATTGGCCATACCGATGCCGGCAAACTTTTAAGCAAGTTTGTGGCGGCTGGCAATGATTTAATGACCAGGGTAGTAGAAATTGTCATGAATTTTGCTCCTTTAGGGGTAATGTGTTTAATGGCTGATGTCACTGGTTCTCTAGGTACAGAAGTTTTGACAGGCCTTACGAAGATGCTTTTAACCCAGTATGTAGCCTATGCTACTGTTATAGTTATAGTATATCCTATTCTTCTCAAGTTCTTTGCCCGTGTAAATCCCATCCAGCATTTTAGGAATATTTATCCAGCCATGATCCTGGCCTTTTCCACTTGCAGTTCCAGTGCTACCCTACCCCTGACCATGAAGGTAACCAAGGAAAGGGCGGGGGTGCCGGAGGATAATGTCAACTTGATTGCTCCCCCGGCAGCGACTATTAATATGCATGCTTGTGCTGCCGAAATGCCTATTTATGCTGTATTTGCTGCCCAAATGTTCGGTTTGGATCTGAGTCTGGGCTCCTTGGCGATCATTTCCTTCTTGGGTGTAATTATGGCAGCCGGTGTGGCCGGTGTTCCCGGTGGTGGCATCATGATGGCAGCCATTATGATGGAAACCATGGGCCTGCCCCTGACAATTGTACCCTGGGTGGCCGGCATCTACCGCTTGATTGATATGCCTAACACCATGCTCAATATCACCGGAGATACGGTGGGTATGGTAATTACAGCGGCCCAAATAGGTGACCTGGATAGGGAGACCTTTGATAAACCTAAAGGCTTGACCACCTAAAAGAAAATAGAGTTGTGAAGGGGGTTCCGAAAATCAAATCGGAACCTCCTCTTTGAAAAAATCTTGTGGCACTGGTAATTCATTAAAACAGTTGGCCCGGCAAATAGGCTGCCGTTATTAGGGAATTTATCTGGCCAATAGCATTATCCTTCATATGGGGGGCTTTTTATTTTCCATTACTTGATGTAACCCAGGGGAGGTGGGAGAAATGGGGGGCTTTACCCTATCTGTTTCTTCGGAGAGAAAGGGGATTTTTGGGGTGGCTGGACATGTGGGTGTGGGCCATGTCCATGGCCACAGTGGTTTTGTGCAGGATGATTCGGTGGGATTTGCCGTGGTGGCAGCTTTTTTGCGGGATCTTCTGGGGGCCAACACCCATCTAAAGAGTATTGTGGG
>JAAYSG010000092.1 GCA_012518435.1 Bacillota bacterium | reverse complement strand
TCAGCTCCATATTGGGTTTGTTGGATGAATCTGCAACCACCTGTATCTCCTCCAGGGCTGCGGGAAATACAGATGGGGCACTCCTACCTATTATTGTTTCTAATCCGCCAAGGGCGCAGATAACCTCGGAGGCACCGGGATTGATGGAGATAATCCTTGCCACCGGACAGGCTAGCTCCACTTCATTACCCTTACCATCGCTAATAACAACCACTTCTTTTTCAGATTCCCTTTTTTCCCCGGTATCTACTCCGGGACCACAGCCAGCAACAATGAGGCAACAGGAAAGGAAAAAAACTAAACCCAAGTAAAATATTTTTTTCATCTTACTTTCCCCCCGATATTTTTTTGCAAAAACAGAATGGAACCTAGATGGATACTGGCAGTGGACTATCCCCTTGCACCCCATCCACTGGCCGTTGTTCCAAGTAGGCCGTAATATCCCCTTCCCATGACAGGGAACGCAGGGGAACTACCTGAACACCCAGGCTATTATGGGCAACATCGGCCACCACCCCGTAAACAGCCCTGAGGTTGGCCGGATTAAGCACTGCCGCAGGTTCACCGGCGGCAAAAACCCGGCCCTCATTAATGAGCACCAGTTTCTCCGAAAAACGGGCCGCCAGGTTTAGATCATGCATTACCATAACAACTGTCATCCTGCCCTTTTGGGCAAGTGCCCGCAGTAGACCCAAAACCTCAAGCTGGTGTCTAATATCCAAATTGGAAATAGGCTCATCCAAAAGGAGTACCTCAGGTTCCTGGGCCAAGGCCCGGGCAATTAGAACCCTTTGCCTTTCTCCACCGCTCATTTCATTAAGATACTTTAGGGCAAATCCGTCGATCTTCATAAAGCCCAGTACCCGCTGCACAACTTCCCTATCACGGGGCCCCACTCCCCAAGTAAGATAGGGCTTTCTCCCCAGAAGGACTGCTTCGTAGACGGTTAGGGGAAATACCTCCGCCTCATCTTGAGGTACATAACCTAAAAACCTTGCCAGCTCCCGGGGCTTATAATGGGCTGCATTTTTGCCATCTAGGTAAATAACACCTTCCTGGGGCTGCAGCACCCGGCAAATACAACGCAAAAGGGTGCTCTTACCAGAACCATTGGGACCTACGATACTCACTACCTCCCCTTTTTTAACCTGAATGTTTATTTCATCCAAAACCAATTGAATCCCATAGCTAAAGGAACAAGCCCTTACATCTATTTTCAATTTCTCCACCTCCTTCCCGATGCCCCTTTGGTTGATTTACTCCTTGGCCGTCAGCCAAGAAAAACACCCCGTCTACCATGACGGGGTGGGATATAATAACAAACCACTTCCTATCCGCGTAGGCAGTACGGCTGCTGGGAAACAAGGTAAGTTCCTGGCTAAGGTTGGCAAAGAACCATCACAGTGGCGGGACCGCGCCGGAATTGCACCGGACTTCCTTAATTTAAACCCCATAAAAGGGCCTTGTTTCCTTATTTACTTCCTTGGACCAAGTAAAACTATTTGCCGATGATCACCCTTCCTTCCCCAAAAACCAAAAGCCCCCTCTTCGACATCTAGGGAGCTACACAAGCACAGCTTTCGTATTCCCTTCCCACCGAAGGTCAACTTGCAAACCATGTGGCAGGTCTCCTGGCTGGCGATTCATCTTCCATCCCACCTTCCCATCGGCTGTACTTGAGCTTAATTCCCTCAAGGATTAGACAGTGGTTTACTGGGATTTCATCCACGCTCACAGTAGCGGGGGCTGCAGCGGATTTTCACCGCTTTCCCTTTTAACCCTTCGGACCACAGGATTTTTGTATTTACTTTTGCACAATTTAACCTTATCACAAAATGCTCAAAGAGTCAATTATTCCCTAGCCATAAATTCCACCCGTTCGGCATCCCCCCAAAGTCTTTCCAGATCGTAGAAGGAACGCTCTTCTTCGTGGAAAACGTGTATTACCACATCACCATAGTCCAGCAGGATCCAGCCCGCCTCACCGCGGCCCTCCCTATGCTTTAGGGAAAATCCGGCGCGGGAGAGACTATCCTCCACCATCTCGGCAATGGCCTTTACCTGTATCCCGCTGCTGCCACTGACAATTACAAAGAAATCGCAAAATGGTGATAGCCTTCGAATATCCAAGATCGTAATATCCCTCGCCTTAATTTCCCCAGCAGCATCGGCGGCCAGTAATGCCTTTGCCCTACTATCCATCAACATGCCCCCCAGCAAGTTCTTTGTTTGTAAAGGTGAAAAAAATCCCACAAGCACTCAAATACCCCTGCAGTCTTATTTATAATTCTTCCCCGCTATGATGGTAACATCCACCCCTTCAGCCTGGGCCTTGGCAAAGCCATCATCTTGCCCCACCCGGTAGATACCAACCACACGGGCAACCTGCCGCACAACTGCAGGCTCCTCATTATGGGGGATAAGAAGGTTTTCCTCATAGTCAAAATGATCCGCATTACCCACCGCAACTACATTGAAGCCATAACGGCGTAATTCTGCGGCCAATTCACTGGCATCACCGCTGCGCCCATTGCCATTTAGCACCTGGACCCGGATATTTCTATTTTCCTCGGGTTTTATCCTCCGCAAAACCCGATCAACCTGCTCCTGCATCCCCTCTTCATCCACCAGCCAGTAGCTGACATCATTGACATAGCGATCAATGCCAGATAGGGTTTCTATCTCAAGTTTTTCCAGATCCATTTTCCGCATTTTCTCCGCATACTGGAGGACCAGAAGTACATCCATATCCGTTT
>JAAYSG010000091.1 GCA_012518435.1 Bacillota bacterium | reverse complement strand
CGGGGGTGCTCATTTCCCTTTTAGGTTAGGGACTTGGATTTCATAACCTTTGATATTGGCGTGGGATTAGGGTCCCACGCTTTTTTCTGCAACCCCATGGGAGCAAATATTTATAGATTCTGCAAGGCCGGTTCGAAAGAAGATATGAGTGAAGGATTTTATAGTTCCATGTCGAACTATATATAGTAATAATATCTGGAATACAGGATTACAAAAAGGAGCTAAAATGCCGGAACCCATATTTACGATATGCATAAACCATAAGACAGACTATCTAAGTCTACTTCAAAGGGTGTGTTTTTATGTGTAGAGTAAATGAAGCCTATAGTAGTAGTAAATTGGGGATAGAATCGCCGAAATATTGGTACATTCTTGAAACCATTTTTGATAACCCCTATGAAGGCATTTTGGTTGTGGATGAAAATGGTTACATAGTGATAATTAATAATGCCTATGTAGAATTCCTAGGCCTGGAATCTGCAAATGATATAATTGGTAAACATGTGACAGAGGCAATTGATAACACACGCTTACACATCGTAATTAAAACAAGGAAGCCGGAGGTTTTTCAGCTTCAAACCATAAATAATCGTAATATATTGTGTAATCGCATCCCAATAATGCAAGACGGGGAGTTAATTGGTGCCTTCTGCCATATTTTATTCCAGGATGATTCGGATTTGAGTGCCCTGGCGAAGAGGATAGCCTATTTACAATCGGAATTGGAGTATTACAGGGATGAACTTGCTTACCCCTCTGGGGCGAGGTACACCATTGATAGCATTGTGGGTAATAGCAAAAAAGTTAGGGAACTAAAAAAGGAGATACTTAAGGTTGCCAGTACCCAATCGACAGTCCTAATTCGGGGGGAGAGTGGTACTGGCAAGGAGTTGGTTGCCCATGCAATTCATAATTCCAGCTTACGCTCCCAAAGACCCTTTATAAAGGTAAGTTGTGCAGCCTTGCCGGAAAGCCTCTTTGAGTCCGAGTTGTTTGGCTATACCGAAGGGGCCTTTACGGGGGCCCAAAAGGGTGGGAAGATAGGAAAGTTCGAAGCCGCCGATGGTGGCACGATATTTTTGGACGAAATAGGTGATATGCCCCTGAACATGCAGGTAAAAATATTAAGGCTGCTGCAGGAAAGGGAAGTGGAAAGGTTAGGGGCAATAAAACCCAAAAAAATAGACGTTCGCGTTATCGCCGCAACTAATCAGAATTTGGAAGAATTGGTAAAGGAGGACAGGTTTAGACATGATCTATTTTACAGGTTAAATGTCGTCACGATTACTGTTCCCCCTTTAAGGGATAGGTTAGATGATATTGCCATACTTTCCGAGTACTTTATATCTAAGCTGAGCAGGACCCTGGGATTTGAAAAAAAGACAATGGGGCAGCAGGCACTGGAAGTACTTTACAATCATTCTTGGCCGGGAAATGTAAGGGAATTGGAAAATGTGGTGGAACGCGCCCTTAATTTTGCCGATTACAATGATGAGATAAAGGTTTCACACTTACCTTCGTATATAGTCAGCAGCAAGGATGGCGCCCTGAATGATAATGAGGATCTTGTTTCCTTAAGGCAGGCCCTAGAAACGGCGGAACGGGCACAGATTAAAAAGGCCCTAACCATAACTGAATATAATAACTACCGGGCCGCCAAATTATTGGGTATTAGTAAATCTTCTTTATATGAAAAGGTTAAGAAATATGGTTTGGGGTCAAAAGGTAGTGCATGATCCAAAATTTAACGGGTGAGCTGTGGAGGTTCCCGGCTGCCCCACCATTGTGGGTAAAAAAGGACACCCCCTTGGTGCCTTTTTTAAAATGGACTATTTTACGCAAACATCGGCGCAAACAACGGGACGGTTATCCTTTTGGCGCAAATATCGTGACTGTTTCCCTTTTGTTGGGGGCACGGATAAAATTGGGCTATGGGCAGTCCGCCAGTAGCCTTTTTTGATTTTACCCTCCCCAAGCCGGTGGTACCGGGTGCCGGTGAAGGGTAGGGGTTGGGGGGCCTTTGGCGCCGCCATTGTCATCCCCCGCGGGAAGTGTTAAAATGGAGGGGCGCAAGGAAACCAATGGGGAAAGGAATGATGGGGTTGGTTCTGGGTTTTATCAGGAATATCTTTAATGATAATGAACGGGAGCTGAAGCGCCTCCAGCCCCTGATGTTGCGTGTCAATGAACTGGAAGGGAAAATGGCGGGACTTTCGGATGCTGACCTGCGCTCCCTTACGGTGGAGTTTAAAAACCGCCTATCCCGGGGGGAGACCTTGGATGCCCTGCTCCCGGAGGCCTTTGCCGCTGTGCGGGAGGCCTCTCGCCGGACTCTGGGTATGCGCCACTTTGATGTCCAGGTCCTGGGGGGTATTGTTCTTCATCAGGGTAGGATTGCAGAAATGAAGACCGGGGAGGGGAAAACCCTGGCGGCTACCATGCCGGCTTATCTCAATGCCTTGGCGGGCCAGGGGGTTCATATAGTTACTGTTAATGATTATCTGGCCCGGCGGGATAGTGAGTGGATGGGTCAGATTTATAATTTCTTGGGTCTGAAGGTGGGCCTTATAGCCCATGGGGTGGAGCCCCGGCAGCGGCAGGAGGCCTATGGGGCGGACATTACCTATGGAACTAACAATGAGTTTGGTTTTGATTACCTGCGGGATAATATGGTTACCAGCCGGGAAAATTTGGTGCAGCGACCCCTCAATTATGCCATTATCGATGAGGTGGATAGCATCCTCATTGATGAGGCCCGGACTCCCCTTATTATTTCTGGCCGGATCCAGCAATCCACTGCCTTTTATGCCCAGATGGATAAGGTGGTGTCCCGTCTCAAGGCCGGGGTTCATTATACGGTGGATGAGAAGGCCCGGACTGTTTCCCGGGAGGAGGCAGGTACTGAGCGGGTGGAGGAAATCCTGGGTATAGAAAATATTCACGATGGCAGTGAAGAAAACAGGGAGATTCTAAACCAGGTGGATCAGGCCTTGCGGGCCCATGCTTTGATGAAGCGGGATCGGGATTATGTGGTGAAGGATGGGCAGATCTTTATTGTGGACGAGTTTACCGGGCGCATTATGTATGGGCGCCGTTACAGTGATGGCCTCCACCAGGCCATAGAGGCCAAGGAGGGGGTCCAGGTCAAGGAGCGAAGTCAGACCTTGGCCAGTATTACCATCCAGAACTATTTCCGTATGTATAAGAAGCTGGCGGGGATGACGGGGACGGCGGCTACGGAGGAGGATGAATTTCGCAAGATATATAATCTGGATGTGGTGGTTATCCCCACCAATGAGCCCATGATCAGGGTGGATTATCCCGATGTAATTTATAAAACGGTGGCGGCCAAGGATAGGGCCCTGGTGGAGGAGATTGCCGACTGCCACCGGCGGGGACAGCCGGTGCTGGTGGGAACGGTGTCCATTGAAAAGTCGGAGCATTTAAGCCGCCTTTTGCAAAGGCGGGGTATTCCCCACAAGGTTCTCAACGCCAAGTACCACGAGCGGGAGGCGGAAATTGTTGCCCAGGCCGGGCGCCTGGGTGCTGTAACCATTGCCACCAACATGGCGGGTCGGGGGACGGACATCCTCCTGGGGGGAAATCCGGAGTTTTTGGCCAAGAAGTTGCTGGAAGATGGGGATGGGGAAGCTGATCCCGCGGAATATGAAACTATTTTGCAGCAAAAGCGAGAGGAGGCCCAGGCGGAGCATAAAAGGGTAGTGGCGGTGGGGGGTCTGCATATTATCGGTACGGAACGCCATGAGGCCCGCCGCATTGATAACCAGCTTCGGGGGCGCTCTGGGCGGCAGGGGGATCCTGGTTCCTCCCGTTTTTACCTTTCTTTGGAGGACGATTTAATGCGCCTCTTTGGCTCGGACAATATAAGTGGTATTATGGATCGCTTGGGGCTGGAGGAGGATCAGCCCATTGAGCATAGGCTTATTAGCCGGGCCCTGGAGAATGCCCAGCGCAAGGTGGAGGCCAGGAACTTTGAAATTAGAAAGCGCCTCCTGCGCTATGATGATATCCTCAATGAGCAGCGGAGGGTTATCTACAGCCAGCGGCAGCAGATACTGCAGGATGATGAGCTGAAGGCCTATATTATGCGTATGACGGAGGATCTCATTGCCGAGCTCCTGCAGGTGCACTGCCCCGAGGATATGACTCCGGAACATTGGAATTATGAGGGCCTTTTGGCCGGAGCCCAGGATGCCTTTTTGGCTCCCAATACTGTCTCCCTGGAACAGTTGGTGGGGCTGGACCGGGATAAACTGCGGGCCTTTCTCTTGGAAAGGGCCCACAGCCTTTATCGGGAGAGGGAGGAGGCCCTGGGAGAAGGGGTCATGCGGGAGCTGGAACGGGCTGTTATGCTGCGGGTGGTGGACAGTAAGTGGATGGAATACTTGGATGCCATTGATGAGTTGCGGGAAGGTATTGGCCTTCGGGCCTATGGCCAGCGGGATCCCTTTCTGGAATATACGCGGGAATCCCACGAGATGTTTCAGAGCCTCATTGCCCGCATCCAGGAGGATATTGTCCGCTATGCCTTTAAGGTGCGGGTGGCGGGGGAAGGGGCCCAACCCCGGCAGCGGGCGGTGGTTGCGGCCAACCGGGGTGGAGAAGGGGCCCCGGCCAAACCTGTGCGCCGGGGAAGGAAGATCGGCCGCAATGCCCCTTGCCCCTGTGGCAGTGGGAAGAAGTATAAATACTGTTGTGGGAAGGGAAATTAGCCAGGAAGGCGACCAGGGGGCCAAGGCGATGGTTGGGCTGGTGGTCCCGGGCTGGGGAAGGGGGCTACCCCTTCCTTTGGCCTTAAACTTTAAGGGAGGGATGTGGATGCCTTTATATGATGATTTGTTGCGGGAGCTGGATGATCTGCAAGATAAGCTTTTGGAAGTGGGGGATTCCCTTTGACATAGCCGGTAAGGAGGAGAAGATAGGGCTTTTGGAGAAAAAATCGGCCCAGCCAGGATTTTGGGATGACCCGGCGGCTGCCCAGGGGCTTATGCAGGAACTGACGGAAGTTAGGGATGTGGTTGCGGGTTACCGGAATGTGGAGCGGGAATTGGAGGAGGTGCTTATCCTGGCCCAGCTGGGCATGGAGGAGGGGGATGAGGGTACGGTGGCTGAGGCTGCGGCCCTAAGTAGGGACCTCCGGGGCCAGGTGGAGAAGATGGAAATTTTGGCCCTTTTCCCCGGGAAGTATGATGGTCACAATGCCATCCTCACCCTTCATGCCGGGGCTGGAGGCACCGAGGCCCAGGACTGGGTGGAAATGCTCCTGCGGATGTATACCCGCTGGGCCGAGGCTAAGGATTATGGGGTGGAAATACTGGATATGTTGCCGGGGGAGGAGGCTGGGGTCAAGTGGGTGACCCTGCTCATCGCCGGGAAGAATGCCTACGGCCATTTAAAAGGTGAGATGGGGGTCCACCGCATGGTGCGGATCTCCCCCTTTGATTCTTCCGGTCGCCGCCATACTTCCTTTGCGGCTGTGGAGGTAATGCCCGAGGTGCAGGAACAGGATCTGCCGGAAATTGATCCCCAGGATCTGCGGGTTGATACCTTTCGGGCCAGTGGGGCCGGGGGCCAGCATGTGAATAAGACGGATTCGGCGGTGCGTCTTACCCACCTGCCCACAGGGATTGTGGTGACCTGCCAGGGGGAGCGCTCCCAGCATTCCAACCGCCTGACGGCCATGAAGATCCTTTTGGCCAAGCTCTGGGAGCAAAGGCAGCGGGCCCGGGAGGAAAAACTGGATGAACTGCGGGGGGAACAGCGGGAAATTGCCTGGGGAAGCCAGATCAGGTCCTATGTCTTCCATCCTTATAAGTTGGTAAAGGACCACCGAACCGAGGTGGAAGTGGGGAATGCTGAGGGGGTTATGGACGGAAATTTGGATCCCTTTATTTATGCTTACTTGCGGCGGAAGGCCAACTAGGAAGGGGTGAAGGAGGGAAAGATGATGTTTACAAAGGGACGGTTTGTGCTAATACTAGTGGCGGCACTGCTTTTGGCTTTTTTAATCCGAGGTGGGGTTTTGGCCCAGGGCCCCCTGCCCGGTTCTGAGGATGATCCCCTGGTGGGGAAGAGTTATGTGGACAAGTACATAAAATTGGAAGTGGTGAATCTGGAGGCGGGACAGTGTTTGCTTGCCGATGGGGGGGCGGAAATAATCCTTCGGGGTGGCCAGGGGAGGGCCATCACCAGCCCCTTGGGCGGCCTGGCCGATGTGACCCAGGGCCGAGATGTGGGTTCCGGGGAGGTAATTGCCGCCAACCACCTCCTCCTTGTGCCCCGCAGTGATGGGCGGGGGGTAAAGGCTGTTACTGATCTGATCCTTTTAATTCGGGGTAGGTACTGGATAGAGTAGGGGGACGGGGTGCTGGAAATATTGGGGATAACTGTGCCGGGGCAGGAATAGGGCCTGGTGCCGGCGAATGTAACATGGTCAGCCCGGCGGGAGGTGTTAGAACTATGAAGGTATTACATGTGACCAGTGGCGGTGATACCGGGGGTGGGAAATCTCACATCCTGGGGCTTTTGGCCGCCCTCCAAGGAAAAATTCATGCCCACCTCCTCTGCTTCCTTGATGGCCCCGTTTACCGGGAGGCGGTGGAGAGGGAAATTCCCGCCCGCCTATTGCCCCAGGAGCGCCGCTATGATCTTAGTGTACTGAAAAAATTGCGGCGGGTAATTGAGGCGGGGGGCTATGATCTTGTTCATTCCCACGGCTCCCGCTCCAACTTTCTCTTGGCCTTGCTAAAGAGGAGGTTGTCCCTCCCCATTCTAACTACAATCCACAGTGATTATGAGCTGGACTTTTTGGGGAATATCTATAAGCAGCTGCTCTATACGAATCTCAACAAGTTGGCCCTGCGAAGTTTTGATTATTATATTGCCGTCTCCGACAATTTTCGGGACATGCTCATCTCCCGGGGTTTTCCCCCCCAACGCCTCTACCGGGTCTACAACGGCCTGGATCTTTCCCAGGTGGGGAAGCCCAGTAGGGACAAGGAAGATTTTCTTCGCCAGATGGGAGTGGCAGTAAACTCTCAATCCCTGTTGGTGGGGACCATGGGACGCCTCCATCCGGTTAAGGGGCAGGGGGTTTTGCTGGAGGCCGTCCCCCGGGTATTGGCGGCTTTTCCCCAAACCCATTTTCTCATTGCCGGTGCCGGCAGTGAGAAGAAGAATCTAATCCGCCAGGCCCAGCGGCTGGGGGTGGCAGACAAGGTCCACTTTATTGGCTATGTGGCCCAGCCGGATAACTACTTTAATGCTGTGGATATCAATGTCCTGCCCTCTAAGAGTGAGAGCTTTCCCTATGTCCTTTTGGAGGGGGCCTTGTACAGGCTGGCTACTGTGGCATCGGCTGTGGGAGGGATTCCGGAGTTGATTGTGGATGGGGAGAACGGGTTTTTGGTTACCCCCGGGGACAGTGGGGAGTTGGCTGATAGACTCCTTTGTTTGCTCCGGGATGAGGGGCTGCGCCGTCGTCTGGGCCAGAATTTTTACACCCATGTGCGGGACAATTTTTCTACGGAGAAGCTTGCTACTGATCATGTTGCTATTTATGGGGAAATTTTAGCGGATGTTACTGGGAGGGGGTAGGA
Source organism: Bacillota bacterium (assembly GCA_012518435.1). Taxonomy (GTDB): domain Bacteria; phylum Bacillota; class DTU030; order DTU030; family DTU030; genus JAAYTH01. The sequence continues at coordinate 12,978 of JAAYSG010000091.1, read as the reverse complement.
CCTATATGGTGGATGAAAAGGGACGCCTATTGGGTTTGATAAATATTATTGATCTGGCGGTGGTTTTGGGCCTGCTGTTGGTGGTAACCTTTGGGATCCGTAAATTTTTCTTTGTCAATCCCGGCTACCAGCCGGAAGCCAAAACTGTCCAGGTGCTTTTGTTGGTGGAGGGTGTGCGCCAGCCCACCGTCGACGCCATTTTTGTGGGTGATCGGGTGCGGGAAAAAAACAGCAATGATTATTTTGGTACCATTACGGCTGTGGAGGTGGAGGCGGCGACGGAAATGGTGGCCAGTAGTGAGGGTAAATTGGTGGAGGCCCAGGTCCCCGGGCGCTATAATCTTTTCCTTACCCTTGAGTCGCCGGCGGAAGTTACCGAAGAGTATATTAAAATCAGTGGCCAACAGGTACGCATCGGCCTCACCCCCACCATCAGGACCCAGATTTATCAGGTGGAGACGGTGGTTTTTGCCTTGGAAGTGCTGGACTAGAAGGGGATGCATATGCTCAAGGGAAGTGTTTTTTATCGGGCGGGGCGGGAAAGCCTTTTCCTTCGGCTCTGGCGGCGGGCCTGGGGGGCTGTCCAGGAAGGAGCCGCAGGCAGTTACCTTGTGAAACTTCTAATGGGGGAGGGCCTGGGCTGGGTTGAGGAAAGTTTCTACTACCTTAATTTGCGGCGGGGATTAGACTTCCTGGCGGCAGCACTGCTGTGCCTGAAAGGGAAACTGGCCCAGCTAATTGCCGGCAGTAGGGCCATGGCCCTCTGGCAGAAGGGCTATTTTCTTGGTTTGGTTGCCATTCCCTTGGCCCTGCCCCTTTTGCCCAATATGGCCTTTCTGCTCCTTTTGGCCGCAGTGCTGGGGATCTTTGTTTTGGCCCTCTTAACCCATGCTGACTTATCCCTGCGGTTGCCGGATAACCCCTACCTTTATTTGTTCGTCCTCTTGCTTATTCTTGGTTCTGTTACCTCTGTTACCCTGGGTTTTAGCCTGCGGGAACTAGTGCTGCATTTTTTGGGTTGGGGCCTCATGGTGGCCATCTTCAGTAGCCTTACCCAGGGGCGGCGGGTGGAGATCCTTCTTTTCTTTCTATCCGTTGGGGCGGTCTTGGTTTCCCTTTACGGAATCTATGGCTACTATGTGGGTGTTCCCGGGGAATCGGGCTGGGTGGATGCAGCCATGCATCCGGAACTAACCGTCAGGGCCTTTTCCACCTTTGGCAACCCCAATGTTTTGGCGGAATATTTGGTTTTCGTCCTTCCCTTTAGCCTGGGCCTGGCCTGGTGTCAGAGGCATTGGGGTTGGCGCCTCCTCCTTCTTGCTGGGGTTGGCCTACAGGTCCTCTGCCTGGTGCTTACCATGGCCCGCTCCGGCTGGATTGCCCTCACGGCGGGGTTGCTGGTCTTTGCAATTTTATTGGATAGGCGTCTTTTGGCGGGGGGTGTGGCCTTGGGCCTCTTGTCCTTACCCCTGCTGCTTCGCTCCGGTGTGCTTCTGCGGCGGCTTCTTTCGATTTTTACCCTGCAAGATTCATCCAATGCCCATCGGATAGTGGTCTGGCGGGAAACCCTGGTGATGATAAGGGAGTTTTGGGCCACGGGGGTGGGCTTGGGGCATAGGGCCTACCGCTTCCTCTACCCTTACTTTGCCTTTGACCGCAGTAAGTTTCCCTTTCATTCCCACAATACCTACCTGCAAGTGGCGGTGGAGGTGGGTCTTTTGGGCCTTTTTTCCCTCCTCCTTTATCTGGGCAGTGTTTACAAGGGGACAATGGGGCTGGCCCTGCGGAGGCAGGATCGGTTCCACCGCTCCTTACTCTCTGCTGCTGCCGCCTCCCTGACGGGCATGCTGGTCTTTGGCCTTTTTGAAAGTATTATTTACCTGCCCAAGATCATCATCCTCTTTTGGCTGGTCTTGGGCCTGATCACCGCCATCAATGGGATGGCTGCTGCTTCTGAGGCTGAAGAAGGAAACGGGGGTTGAGCCATGGCTGCTGTTAGTAAAAAAACTCCCAGGGGGTCGGGGCCCCGCCTTGTCATCTCCGGCTACTTTGGCTTTAACAATGCCGGCGACGAGGCTATCCTAACCTCCATGCTGGGTTCCCTGCACAAACATATTCCCGGCCTGGAGGTGACGGTTATTTCCGGTAATCCGGTCCAGACGGCAAGCCAGCATGGGGTGAGGGCCATTAAGCGGACTAATCTACTGGGTATTCTGGGAGCCCTACGGCAAAGTGATCTCCTCCTCAGTGGTGGGGGGAGTGTCTTACAGGATGTCACCAGTTCCCGCTCCCTCATCTACTACTTGTCCATTATCCTTTTGGCCAAGCTCTGCGGCACCAAGGTCATGTTCTTTAGCCAGGGGGTGGGTCCCATTCGAGGTCCCCTTAACCGATTGCTGACGGGCTTTGTGGCTGATCGGGTTGATTTCATCACGGTGCGGGAGGATGCCTCCCGCAGGACCCTGCGGGAACTGGGGGTTCGGCGTCCCCCCATACGGGTGACGGCGGATCAGGTCTTTTGCCTTCAGCCGGCCCCGGATTCCCGGGCCCAGGCCATTTTAATCCGGGAGGGGATCCCCCTGGATAGGCCCATGGTGGGTATTGCCCTGCGGGAGTGGCAGGGTTTGCAGGGCTACAAAAGGGCCGTGGCCCAGGCGGCGGACTGGTTGGTGGAAAACCACGGGGTGCAGGTGGTTTTTCTTCCCCTGCAAGCGCCGGCCGATGTCCCGGTGGCCCGGGAGGTGGCGGGGCTTATGGCTGCCCCAGCCACAGTTTTGGCGGGTGATTATGGCGCCCAAGAAATATTGGCCCTGACGGGTAAGATGGATTTTATCATCGGCATGCGTCTCCATGCCCTCATCTTTGCCGCTGTCCAGGGGGTGTCCATGGTGGGTTTGGTCTATGATCCTAAGGTGGAGGATTTCCTTACCTTGGTGGATCAGCCGGCGGCAGGGCAGGTGGCCCATCTGACAGCCCGGGACATAATAAGGTGTGTGGAGGCCCTCTGGCCCCGGCGGAGGGAAGTTGGGGCCCGCCTACGGGAACAGGGCCGGGAGCTGGTGGAGCTGGCCCAGGAAAACAGCCGGCTTGTCTATACTTTGTTGAAGGGATGATGGTCTACCTTGCGGGGAAAAGAAATTACTGTCCTAAAGGTTCCCTTCCATCCGGTGGACATGGAGGGGGCGCTGGAGGAAATAGCTGGTTTTATTATTTCCGGCCGGCCCCACCAGGTGGTGACAGCCAATCCGGAGATGGTGATGGCGGCCCTAAAGGACGGGGAGCTAATGCAGATACTGACTGGTGCGGAACTGGTGGTGGCCGATGGCATCGGAATAGTTTGGGCCGCCCGGCGCTTGGGGACCCCTCTGCCGGAGCGGGTGCCGGGGGTGGAATTGGCGGCGGCTGCCCTATCCCTGGCGGCGGAAAATGGCTACCGGGTGTATCTCTTGGGTGGGGCTCCGGGGGTGGCGGCAAAGGCTGCCCGGCGTCTAGTACATAGGTACCCCGGCCTGGAGGTGGTGGGGGTGCAGCACGGCTATTTTACCCCAGGTGAGGAGGAGGAGGTTGCGGCCAGGATCGCAGCGGCCTCCCCCCATCTCCTTCTGGTGGGTTTGGGTATGGGCAAGCAGGAAAAATGGATTCACCGGCACCGGCAGAGCCTGGGGGTGCCGGTATCCATGGGTGTGGGGGGCAGCCTGGATGTTTTTGCCGGGCGGGTGCGGCGGGCCCCCGCTTGGGTCTGCCGCCTGGGTCTGGAATGGTTTTACCGCCTTTTGCTGCAGCCCCGGCGGCTGCCGCGGATGTTGGCTCTGCCCAAGTTTGTCTTGCGGGTCCTGAGGGAGGCCGGGCCATAGGGGGATGCCCCCCATGTTGCCGGTGGCTATTGGTATAATTTTGGCGAAATGGCATAGGCTAGGCAGGGTTTATCATGGGGGAGACGGGCGGGGCTGTCTTCCCTTATCTAAATGGCATGGTTTTTGCATAAAATAATACGTGGAGACGAAATATCTTAAAAGGGAGGAAATGAGATGCTAGTAAGGGCAGAAACTGAAGCAAGGCTGCAGGAAAAGGCAAAGAATATTCGGCGCCATATTATTACCATGTTGGCCCAGGCCGGGTCCGGCCATCCCGGGGGCTCCCTTTCCATTGCCGACATTGTGACAGCCCTATATTTTGCTGTCCTGAAGGTGGATCCGGCTAATCCCCAGTGGGAAGAAAGGGATCGTTTTGTTCTTTCCAAGGGCCATGCCTGTCCTGTCCTCTATGGAGCCTTGGCAGAGGCGGGGTTTTTCCCCCTGGAGGAACTAAAGACCCTGCGTAAAATAAACAGCCGTCTCCAGGGACATCCCGATATGAGAAAGACCCCGGGGGTGGAAATGTCCACCGGCTCCCTGGGCCAGGGTTTGGCGGCGGCCAATGGAATGGCCCTGGCGGGGAAGTTGGACCAGCGGGACTACCGGGTGTATGTGGTCTTGGGCGATGGGGAGGTAAATGAAGGCATGGTCTGGGAGGCGGCCATGGCTGCCGCCCACTATGGCCTGGATAACCTCACCGCCTTCCTTGATTACAATGGCCTGCAGATCGACGGGCCGGTGGGGGAGGTTATGGCCACAGCCCCCCTGGAGGAAAAGTGGGCCGCCTTTGGCTGGCATGTGCTTACCATTGATGGGCACGATTTTGGCGAGATCTTGGCGGCGGTGGAGGAAGCTAAGAAAACTAAGGGCCAACCAACCATGATCATAGCCAAGACCGTCAAGGGCCGGGGGGTATCCTTTATGGAGAATGAGGTGGGCTGGCACGGTAAAGCCCCGGATGAAAAACAAACTGCCCAGGCCTTGGCTGAACTGGCTTAATGTTGTTTTGCATTTGTCCGAAGGGAGGAAACTAGAATGGGAGAAAAAATTGCTACCCGGGATGCCTATGGCGAGGCCCTGGCCCAGCTGGGCCGTTCAAACCCTGATATTGTTGTCCTGGATGCTGACTTATCGGGTTCCACCAAGACGGCGGTTTTTGCCCGGGAATTTCCCCAGAGGTTTTTTAATATGGGAATTGCCGAGGCCAATATGATGGGGACGGCGGCGGGTCTGGCGGCGGCGGGGAAGATTCCCTTTGCCAGCACCTTTGCTGTCTTTGCCACCGGCAGGGCCTTTGACCAGGTGCGTAATTCCATTTGTTATCCCCAGCTCAATGTTAAGATTGCGGCCACCCATGCTGGCCTTACCGTGGGAGAGGATGGGGCTTCCCACCAGTCGGTGGAGGATATAGCCCTGATGCGGGCTCTGCCCAATATGACGGTTCTGGTCCCCGCCGATGGGGTGGAGGCCCGACTGGCTGTCCGGGCGGCGGCGGAACATGTGGGCCCCGTCTACCTGCGCCTGGGCCGCCCTAAGGTGCCGGTTATTTTTGGGGATGATTACAGCTTTGAAATTGGCCGGGCTGTCCGCCTCAGGGAAGGCAGTGATGTGACCCTTGCCGCCTGTGGCTACATGGTGGGGCCGGCCCTGGCGGCGGCCAAGCTCCTGGCTGGGGAAGGGATAGAGGCCCGGGTACTGAATATGTCCACCCTTAAGCCCCTTGATGGGGATGCCCTCCTGGCGGCGGCCCGGGAGACGGGTGCCCTTGTTACGGCGGAGGAACATAGCATTATTGGCGGCCTGGGCAGCGCGGTGGCGGAATTTCTGGGCCAGGAGTACCCTGTCCCGGTGCTGCGGGTGGGAATTGGGGATACCTTTGGGGAATCTGGGCCTCCGGAGGAATTATTGGAAAAATATGGCCTGACGGCGGGGGATATCCTGGCGGCCGCGAAGAAGGCAATGGGGATGAAATAAAAATACTGGGCCGGGAGCACCTTAAGGTGCCCCGGCCCAGCTGGTTAGGGGGGCCGGCCTGGCCCGGTTGTGCCTTTATCTTCACCCCCGCCGTGGCCGCGATTTTATGACAGATACCCTTTGTTGCGATTTGGGGATTTCAAAATGACTGCGGCCCGCCCGTAATAGATCCTCTACCTTGAGGGTCACGACCCTTTTGGCCATTAGCTCCCCTCCCCTCCTGGTCCTACCCATGGAGGGAATTCTATAGGCGGACCTTGGTGGCTTGCCTTGGGCCTTGCTTTTCGGGGCTGCCCGGTGTGCACCCACCAGTACCGATCTATAAGGAGTTTTTTTCTCCCCCGTGGGCCCCATGCCTTCATCCTCTGCTGCGTAGCGCAGGGCGGCAGGCTTGACTCCTTCATTTTGGCTGGGGGTTTTCTCCCCAGCCGGGGGCGTCGGGTGCTGGTCTGTATCAATTGCGTAGGGGAGCTTTGCCGGCCCAATTTCCTTCTTCATATTTATCCCTCCTTCCTTTAAGCTTGGGTGCCTTGTTTGCCATTGCCACAGTTTGGAAACAAATCTTCTCCATATAATATGCGGCTGGAGGGAAACAATGTGCAATTTCCCCGCCCAATTGCTCCTGCCCCTAGAGTACCCCAGGGTTTACCCCCTGCCGGCGGGGATGGACAAGCCCGGCCCAGTGGCTTTATCCTGCTCACCTTCCCTTTCCCCTGGCCGGTGGGGGGTATATTTGGGCCAAGTCGGGCCAGGGCTGGGACCTATGTGCTGGCCTCCCCAGCCCCTTCTGAAAATACTCCCTGTGAGTGGGGGAATGGGGACCTGGCTTTTTCCCCTCCTCCCATTGCCTTCCCCAGGGTCCGGGGGGAAGTGGAGGGGCGGGAAGGGGGACCTTTGTTTTTTCGGCCCGGCCACCGGCGGCACCGGGGAGGGTAGACACCCTTTTTTTGGCCTGGGAGTGGGGAAAATAACCACTGGGGGGTGGGGCCCCTCCCCTCCCCTTTACCCGGCTACGGGGCAATTCCCCCCTCCCCCGGAAAAAATGAAGGGGAAGGGACTCCACATGGGCCCTTTTTGGCCTTTTTGGAATTGGCGGGCCCGTTGCCTTGGCCCCCCATTGCCCAGGTTCAGCCCCGTGTGCCTCTGGATCCCTGTGTGCTGTTTGGGGAGGGACTTCTTCTTTAAGGGGGGGTTCCCTGTGGGGGGAGAGCCTAAGGGAAATGGGGCCGCTGATATGAAGGGTAAAAGTCTGGGGCTGGGGCTGAAAAAAGGAAGTGATGCAGCCCGCTAGACCTCCTTTGTTTTTCCTTTCTTTGGGGGAGGGCTTTTCCCGGCACTGCCAAGGGCCGGGTATTACTTTTATTTTTCCCCGGGCAGTGTCAATGCCCCCTTCTTCCCGCAGGGTTAGGGGGATAGCCCTGCTTAGGGGTACCCTTCTTTTCATGACTTGGTAGGATTTTTCCTCCTCCCGCTGGTCAAGTGAGCAGCAGATTAAAAGGTTAAGATACCCGTAGACAAGGGCCTTTTCCTTGGTCAGCAAGACTGGATACAGGGCAAGGTCGTCTATTTGGCAGTCAATTATTTTTCCGTTGGGTGGGGCGGGGAAGTGATAATCGGTGGCGAAGATTGTCTCCCCCCAGCCCAGGTGTTTTTTCACCTTTTATTTCTCCCTTCTAATGGGGGTTAGATATTTTCTCCCCGGTCTTTAATTTTCGCCGGGGAAGCCGGGAAATTAGCCCATTGGCCGCAGGCGGCACTTCTCCTTTTGGGCAATTGGTTTCCTACTATTATATGGTTGGGAAAAGGGGAGCGTGCATAGGGCGGGGAAGGGGAAAGGGGCCCTAGCCCCCCTCCCACCGCCCCCTTGGCTACTAATACGGCCCCTTGGTAGTTATTGACACCCGGGCAGACAGGTAAGGGGTGCATTTTTCCCTATTTCTCTAAGAATGGGGCGGCTGGGCGCTTTTCCCTTGGGAATGCAATGGCTAGCCGGCCTGTGGCTTTCTTGGCCACAGGCCGCTCAAACCTTCTGCCTTCAATGTACTGGGGTGCTGTTTAATCCTGGAGTTGGGGTGGATAAAGTTGATCCGGGGGACAAACAAATTCCTGGGGGAAGGGTGCACAGGGATCCGGTAGGCAAAAGCCAACTGTGGGCACCAAGAGCCGCACCAGGGCCAGGCTTTCAACAATCTTGCAGAGTTTTTTTAGGATTCTTATGACGGCGGGTTCTGTTTCACTGCCGGTGCTGACAATGAGGACCGGTTCACAGAAGGTATCGACAATTTCACAGGCGGGTTGGGTGCCCAGGGGGGAGTAAAGGGTGACGGATTTATAGTTGGGGGGTTGCGCCACCGTAGTTGTCCCTACCACTTCGCCGGCTTCATCGACCACCGTGACCACGGCCGTAACGTGTTGGGCCACATCTATGGTGCGGAAACCTTCTTCATCGGGATCCCGCAGTGGTTGTAATACCTCACAGTCTACTGCGGTAACTTGGCAGGAGATACTGTCGGTGGGCAGCAAGGCCCGGCCCAGGGAAACCTCAACAGTATCGGGTAGTTCCTCCAGGGAGAAGCAGTGATCATAGACCTTTTCCACCTTGATACAATCGATAACCTGTTCCTGTAAAATTTCTGCCATTTTTTCTCCTCCTTTCCTCAGCCCGGCCCAATTCACCGCTGGGGCTTGCCATATTTGGAATTTGGCCGGGTCATATGCCTTCTCAACACATGATGTCTCTTTATAGTATATGAGACCAGCGGCAGATGGTGCTTGGGGGAAGTTAGAGGCTTTAAAAATAATCCCCGGGGGGATACAAACCCCCAGTTCCCCGCCCTTGCCTTGGGGATGGGGGGCAAGCCAGAGGGGGCCAATGGGGCCTTATTTGGCAAAAATTGAATGGTAAAATAAGCCCAATGGAGGAATTCCTCACTGGTTGTCGAAAACCTTATAGATGCAGTGAGTGGCCACTGCTTGACTTGCGATGTGGGGAGTGAAGTGTGTGATCAAAATATGTAAGGTGACCAAAACTTATCCCAATGGGACCACGGCCCTGCGGGATGTTAACATTCATATCAAGAAGGGGGAATTTGTCTTTTTTGTCGGTGCCAGTGGTGCGGGGAAATCCACCTTGGCCAAGCTCCTCCTGCGGGAGGAATTGCCGACAAAGGGGGAAATTCTGGTCAATGGAGTAGACATAGTGAAGCTCAAGCGCCGCCAACTTCCCTTTTACCGGCGGGGTATTGGCGTTGTTTTTCAGGATTTTCGCCTTTTACCGGAAAAAACGGTCTACGAAAATGTGGCCTTTGCCATGCGGGTGGTGGAGGAACCCCGGCGGGAAATTCTGCGGCAGGTTCCGGCTGTTCTCCACCTGGTGGGGCTTTCCCATAAGTCCCGCATGAAACCTTCCCAGCTTTCGGGGGGGGAACAGCAGCGGGTGGCCTTGGCCCGGGCCATTGTGAATAATCCTCCCCTGCTCTTGGCCGATGAGCCCACGGGAAATTTGGACCCGGATACCGCCTGGGAGATAGTGCGCCTCTTGGTGGAGATAAATCGGCGGGGTACCACCGTTATTATGGGTACCCATGCCCGGGAAATTGTCGATACCATGAAGAAAAGGGTTGTGGCCCTTGAAGGGGGCCGGGTGGTCCGGGATGATCAGCGCGGTGCCTATGGGTGTGAGGAGGCAAAAGCGCCCTTTGTTTTACCCGAGGTGGGGGAACCAAGTGGCCTGTAAAAGGTTTTTGGGGCATTGTGTCGAATTATTATTATTTGTCGTGGGGGGTGTTTAGGCCCATGCGCATTAGCACTTGGGAATTTTATATACGGGAAGCACTTCTTAGTTTGCGTCGCAATGGTTTGATGAGTCTAGCCTCGGTGAGTACGGTGGCCTTGACCTTTTTGATCCTGGGCCTCTTTGTCCTTTTGGTTTTCAACTTGGATCATGTGGCCGGGACCCTGGAATCCCAGGTGGAGGTGGCGGCCTATTTGGACCCGGACTTGGAGGATGGGGCCCACCTAGAGATTGCCAAACTTATTAAGGAGATCCCCGGTGTCAAGGAGAGTGTTTTTGTCAGCCAGGGTGAGGCCTTGGATCGCCTGCGGGTGCAGTTTGGCGACCGCCAGGATCTTTTGGATTCGGTGGAGGATATGAATCCCCTTCGCCATTCCTTTGAGGTGAAGGCAAAAAGGCCGGAGGATGTAAAGGTTATCGCGGCGGAAATTGCCCGCCTAGAGGGTGTTGCCGATGTAAAATACCGGCAGGAGCTTGTGGAGCGCCTTTTTAACCTAACCCGCTCCATCCGGATTGCTGGGCTGGCTGTGGTTGTTCTTCTTATTTTGGCCACCATATTTTTAATTTCCAACACCATCAGGCTGACGGTCTTTGCCCGCCGCAAAGAAATAGGGATTATGAAGTTGGTGGGGGCTACGGATTGGTTTATTAGATGGCCCTTTATCCTGGAAGGAATTATGTTGGGTTTTTTGGGTACCTTGGTCAGTATTCAAATTTTAAACAGGTTTTACTATTGGTTCGCAGATAGTGTGTACAGTAGCCTGCCCTTTGTACCGGTGGTTTCACCGGCAGATACCCTGCGACAGCTGACCCTGTTTCTATTTGGTCTGGGCCTGCTGGTGGGGGCCTTTGGTAGTTTGGTATCCCTACGCCGTTTCCTGCGGGTTTAAGGCAGGGTGCTAGCCCGGCCGCCCAGGGCCAGTTGGGGGCTGGGCGGTCAAGGGGAGCCCCGGGCATCCTAAAGGGGATCCTTCCGTGGTCCGGGTGGACACAGCAAACCAAAAGGGGTTACTGTTATCCGTTGGACTAGTTTTGCCTCCCGGCGGGTCCCAATGGGGTCCTGCTTGGGATGGCTAAGGTTATGGGACGCTTTTACCTGGGGAGGAGGGACAAGCCATGGCGGAAAAAAGACTGCGTTTTATGGGGCTCCTGCTGGTGCTGGTGGTGCTGTTGACGGGGACTGTTTTTGCCGATGAATTGGGCCAAAAGTATGATGAGTTCCAGCGGATCCGGGATCAGATCCGCCAGACGGAGGGCCGCTTGAGCACCGTGCGCCGCCAGGAGCGGAGTGTGTTGGATGAATTATCTATTTTGGAAGAAAGGCTGGAAAGGAACCAGGAGGAATTATCCCGTTTGGAGCGGGAAATTGCCGTGACAGAAGGCAACATAAGGGAGACCACCAAGGCCTTGGCAGAGGCGGAGGCCGAACTGGAAAGGCAGATAGAAATTTTGGGCTGCCGCCTCCGGGCCCTGTATGAAAATGGTACAGTTACATATATGGAGGTCCTGCTTTCCGCCGCCGATTTTAGCGATTTTCTCAACCGCGCTGATCTTATGCAGGAGATAATCAGCCAGGATGTGGAACTTTTGGAGAGTATCCAGCGCAAGCGGGAGGAGATTGCCCAGAAAAAAATTGAACTGGAGGAGCAGCGGGAACAACTGCTAACCCTACAGGATAAGACCCTGGCCAAGCAGGCCCAGGTGGAGGCCGATGCCGCCCAGCGGGAGAGGCTGCTGGAAAAAATCCAGTCGGAGAAGGAGCTTTATGAGGCTGCCTTGGATGAATTGGAGAGAACCTCCCGCCAGTTGGAGGAACTGATCTGGCGCCTGCAGCAGGAAAGCGGCGGCGAGGCCCTGGTGGGCAAGGGTGGCATGCAGTGGCCCACTGGGCCGTCCCGGCGAATTACTTCGGAGTTTGGTATGCGGTCCCACCCGGTCTTTGGGGGCAACAGGATGCACAGTGGTTTGGATATAGCCGCACCCCACGGCCAGCCCATCTTTGCCGCTGCCGCCGGCAAGGTGCTGGTTTCCGGGGTCCAGGGGGGCTATGGCAATACAGTGGTTTTGGATCATGGTGGGGGGATTTCCACCCTTTACGGCCATGCCTCGGCCCTTTTGGTGCAGCCGGGCCAGGTGGTGGCCAGGGGGCAGACCATTGCCCGCATCGGCAGTACCGGGGTCAGTACCGGTCCCCACGTCCACTTTGAGGTGCGGGTTAACGGTACCCCGGTGAATCCCCGGGACTGGCTGCCCTAGGGTTGGCCGTCCTATGCCGTACTATCCCCGGGTATCCCCGGGACCTTTGTCCCGGGGATAGCAAAGATGGGGGCTGCATATACTGTAGAAGGCTATTTTACCAAGTTTGGCGGTTCGAACATGTTGGGCAGGGAAGGGTGATGAAATGCACAGAAGGTCCCGCATATTGGCCGGTGGGCTGATTTTTTTGCTTTTGCTTGGTGCAGTGACGGGTATGACCTTCTTTTTTTTGCGCTACCAAGCGGTACAGGGGGCCCTCAAGGAACTGCGTCCCCTCATCGATGTCCACCGTCTGGTTAGGGAGCATTATGTCCGAGAGGTTGGGGAGGAGGACCTGTTGGAGGGGGCCCTAAGGGGGATGGTGGATAGCCTTGGGGATCCCTATAGTGAATATTTAAGCCGGCAGCGCCATCGGGAGCTGGAAATTCAGACCCAGGGCCTGTACGGGGGAATTGGCGTGGTTTTAACCATTATAGATGAGGGACTTGTTATTTTGGATCCCCCCCTAAGGGGATCACCGGCCGCTGCAGCGGGGCTTCAAGAAGGAGATTTGATTCGCAGTATTGATGATGTTCTGGTTAGGGAGATAACCTTTGAGCGGGCGGCGGAATTGATTAGGGGTCCGGTGGGGACGGAACTAATTTTGGGGCTGGAGCGGGAAGGGGAGGAGTTTACCGTAACCCTTGTCAGGGACGAAATTCATCTGGATACTGTGCGCTCCCAAATTTTGGCCGAGACCGAGGGAATTGGCTATCTGCGGGTGAGTATGTTCAATGAATACACCGGCCAGGAAGTGGCGGAAAATATGGCGGACCTCATGGCGTCTGGGTTGGAAAGCCTAATTATAGATCTGCGGGGGAACCCCGGGGGAATTTTGGGGGCGGCGGTGGAGGTGGCTGAGTTCTTTTTGCCGGCGGGAAAACCGGTCCTTCATGTGCAGGCCCGGGATGGGGTGCGGCAGACTATTTATAGTGGTGGCGCGGGACACTTTGAAATGCCCTTGCTTGTTCTTGTGGACGGCGGCAGTGCCAGTGGTGCGGAAATTGTGGCCGGGGCCCTCAAGGATAATGGCCGGGCCCGACTTTTGGGCAGCAAAACCTT
>JAAYSG010000090.1 GCA_012518435.1 Bacillota bacterium | reverse complement strand
TTATTAAGATAAATTGTGGGGCTATTCCGGAAACATTGCTGGAATCGGAACTCTTTGGCTATGAGAAGGGGGCCTTTACCGGTGCCAGCCGGAAGGGAAAACCCGGCCTGGTGGAACTTGCCCGCGGTTGGAAAATATAATTGAGCGGATTGTGGTTACAACCCTGGAGAGCCAGGTTACTGCCGCCCATTTGCCGACGGAACTGCAGCTGGGGAAGGGGAAAAATTCACGGGTGGTGGTAAATGGTATTATCCCCCTCAAGGTGGCCACCCAATCGGTGGAAGAACAGTTGGTGCTGCGGGCCATGGAAAAGTACAAAAACACCTATAAGGCGGCTGAGGCCCTGGGTGTTAACCAATCGACGGTGGTGCGGAAAATGCAAAAGTATAGCCGGGGTGGTGAAGCCTAGGATGCAGGGGGTCATGGCATAATGCCCTTTTGCATTACGGCACTTCTTCCCCACCTCCCTTTCCGCTAGTAAGCGAAGGCAGGGGCAATGTCGGCTGGCATTGCCTATTTTTTGTGATATACTTTAAAATGATGGATCTTGTTGGAATTTGCCCAGGTGCATGGCATGTCTTTTGCATGGTTATAATGGTGAATAGGGTTTTGTGGTTGCTGAGGAGAAGTTTCTCGTCAGTGATGGAAGGGGGAGGGTTATGAAGAAAAAAAAGGTTCAAACACTGATTTTGGATTTCGATGGGACCCTTATCGATTCTCATTTGGATATTGCCAAGGCCGCCAATTATACCCTAAGGAAAATGGGCCGGCCTGAACTAGCCATTGAGCAGATAAAGGGCTATATAGGAGGGGGGTTGGGTCCCCTGCTGAAAAAATCCCTGGGGGAGGAGAACCTAAATCTCTTTGCGGAGGCAATGCCCATCTACAGGCAGTATTATTATGAACATTGTACCGACTATACCACCTTGTACCCGGGCGCCCGGGAGATTCTGGAGCATTTTCGGGATAGGGATATTGCCATGGCCACCAATAAAATGTTTGCCCTGACCATGAAAATACTGGAACATTTTGATATTGCCCGTTACTTTAAGATTGTTTTGGGGCCTGATTCGGTGCAAAGGAGAAAACCTCATCCGGAGGCCATTGAAAAGATTTTAACCGAATTGGGGAACCCTAAAGAGACCGCCCTCATGGTGGGGGATACCCGTTTTGATATTGAGGCTGGTAAAAATGCCGGAATTATGACCTGTGGTGTTACCTATGGCTTTGGGTCGCGGCAGGAGGTGGAGGAGTGTGGTGCAGACATAATTATCGATGGCTTGCAGGAGCTAACCCTATATTATGAGTAATGATGAGGAACTACATACTGAGGAGGAGGTAAGTTAATGGCAGAAAAGCAGAAAAGTGGATTGGAAAAGCTAATAGCCCAAAGTCCGGGCATGGAGATCTGGTGGGATGCATCACCACTGGTCTTTGCCCATTGGGCAAAAAACTTTGTTGCTAAGCAGGAACCGGCGGTACAGGAATGGTTAAGGCCCCAAGTGGAGAGGCTATATGTAAAGGATAATCCTCCCCAGTCTTTATTCCGGGGTGTAACCACAAATCCGGTTATTACCAAGGCGGGTATTGATACCTTGCCGGATACCTGGTATCCATGGATCAAGGAGGAAATTGCCCGCCATCCCAACCTAAATGCGGGCCAGATTACCTGGCGGACCTACAGGGAGTTTTCCCGGCTGGGGGCAGAGCTGTATATGCCCATCTTTGAGGAATCGGGTTACAGGCATGGCTTTGTGTCGGCCCAGGTGGACCCGCGGGAATTGAATGATGTCCGGGAAATTGTCGAACAAGGCCTGGGTCTGAAGGCCTTGGCCCCCAATATTATGCTCAAGGTGCCGGGTACCCAGGCCGGAGTTTTGAGTATTTTCCTCCTCACGGCCATGGGTGTGCCCACCAATGCCACCCTGGTATTTACCCTTCCCCAAATACTGGCCGTTGCTGAGGCTGTTAAGCGGGGTAAGGAAGTGGGGGAATGTTACGGTACAGACTACAGCCGGTGGCGCTCTGTAATTACCCTTATGATGGCCCGCTTTGAGGAGAGGGAGGAAATGGCCCAGGAAGCCCGGGAGGCGGGCTTTGAGCTGACGGAGGAATTGATGCGCTGGTCTGGTCTAGCCATCATGAAGAAGGCCTATCATATCCTGAGGGAAAGGGAATATCCCAGCAAGCTACTTTTGGCCTCCAGCCGGGTGGGGCCAGGAGAGGGGCGCATCCTCCATGTGGAGGAAACGGCTGGGGCAAATCTGGTCTATACCATGAATCAAAGCTTCATTGAAAATGTACTTTTGACCTATGCGGATAAGGACTTTACCCAGAGGATTGACAAACCCGTACCCGCCGAGGCCTTGGAAAAACTCTTGGCCCTTCCCTATTTCCGGCGGGGGTATGAGGAAAATGGGCTGGAGCTGGAAGAATTTCTCCATCATCCCGGTACAGTATTTACCGGAAATCAATTTAGCAAGGCCATGAATACCTTTGAGGCATTTGTGGCTGAGCAAATAAAGGGCTAGATGTGCATGGGGGGAGGAAACTTCCCCCCTTTATGTCTTTCAAACTAGGGGGGAAAAAGGTGAATGGGAATTTCCCCCGGTTTTGGTGAGATGGAAAGGAGGCAACGGGATGGGCAAGATGCCAAAGCCTAATTATGAATGTGACATGCACTGTCATACTGTTCGTTCCGATGGCAATGATACCCCGGCTGAGTTAATTGAAAACGCGGTGCAGGTGGGAATGAAGGCCATTGCCATTACCGACCATGATATTGATCCTCCCCGGACAATTGTAAATGAAGAGGGGCGGGAAGTGGATATTATTGAATATGCCCGGGGCAAGGGTTTGGAGCTGGTGTTGGGTGATGAGTTTTCCTGTGATACTTATGTGGATGATGTCCACATCATCGGTTACAATTTGGATTGGGATCACCCCCTGGTAAGGGAGGAGGTCCGGCGGGCAAAGGCCAGTAAAAGCGAGGCCTACCGGGAGCTCTGTGAGGTTTTGACTGCCAAGGGAATGCCTCTGGATTGGGAGAAGGAAATTTTAATGTACAGGGATACTGAGGGCAAGATGAAAACCCGGGCCCCAGATGAGGTGCAGCGGAAGCATATCTTCGAGGCCATGGCCAACAAGGGTTATACTTCCACCTGGTCAGAGGCTAAGCTATTGGTGCGGGATAACCCGGAGTTAAATGTGAGGCGCAGAAAAATAGACCCCTTTGCCGCCATAAAACTAATAAAAACCTGTGGCGGTCTGGCCGTTTTGGCCCACCCTTATCTCATCGATGAGGAAATTGTTTATCCCGATGGCCGAAGGTACAGCAGGGATGAATATATCCACAGGCTCCTTGAAGCGGGAATTGATGGTCTGGAGGCTGCCTATCCCTATAGCAAGACCAGTTATAAGGGGACCTTAACCGATGCAGAGGCCAAGGCAGAGATTAAGGAAAAATATAGGGGTAAGGTAAAGTTCTTCAGTGGAGGTTCCGATTACCACAATGATGGCAAGAAGGGGGTTAAAAATCCCCGCTTCATAGGTGAAGGGGGAATAAGTTACAGGGAGTTTAAGGCTATTTTTGCCTAGCCCCAGGGCCTGGGCCGGGGGTTTAATTTTCACCCTGAGGGGTGGTAAAGGAGGGGAAGGGAATGCCACTTGTCACCAGCAAGGATCTTTTGGCACGGGCGGCCCGGGAGGGTTATGCCATTGGCGCCTTTAATGCTAATAACATGGAGATGGTGCAGGCCATTGTGGAAACGGCGGAGGAGGAAAGGGCACCGGTCATTGTCCAAATCAGCCAAGGGGCCATTAATTATGCCGGGGCTGACTATTTTGCCGCCCTGGTCAAGGTTGCGGCCCAAGGGGCCTCGGTTCCGGTTGTTTTACACCTGGATCATGGGATGGATTTGCGAATCAATGTCCAATGTTTGCGGGCGGGTTTTACCTCCCTCATGTTCGATGGGTCCAAGCTGCCTTTTGCGGAAAATGCTGCCATTACCCGCCAGGTGGTTGAAGTTGCCCATATGGTGGGGGTGCCGGTGGAAGGGGAGATAGGAAAGGTTCCCACCACAGAGGGGGAGGCGGTTCCCTATGAAAAACTGCGCCAATTTTTCACCAAGCCTGAGGAGGCTGCAGAATTTCTTCATGCCAGTGGGGTAGATTCCCTGGCAGTTTCTGTGGGCAGTGCCCATAAAATGAAGGTTCAGGAGGCTATTTTGGATATAGAGAGGATCGCCGCCATTAGGGAGGCAGTCCAGATTCCCCTGGTGCTTCATGGGGCCTCTGGGGTGAAGGATGATCAGATACCCGCTGCTGTCAAGGCCGGAATAGCCAAGATCAATGTGGCAACGGAATTGGGGAAGGCCTATACTGCGGAAATAAAGCGGGCCTTTGCTGCCGATCCCGCTGAGGTTGATCTACGCAAATATACGGCCCCGGCCCGGGCGGCAGTGAAAGAGGTTGTGCGGGAAAAGATACGACTCTTTGGTTCCCAGGGGAAGGCCCCTGCGGTTTTTGTGGATCGGGGAGCCTGGTCCAAGGCGGAAATTATGCGGGAGGCTCCGGAGTAAACCCTGTGACCCGCCTGCCCCCAGTGCCTTGTTACTGGGGGTTTTCCTTGTAAATATTGCCTTTTAGCTTTTGTATACCCTCCCCAGAGCCCACATATAATAGAACTGTGGGGAAGAAGGGGGTGATGGCAGTGGTGGAAGGGATTATCATAGGGGTTAACAATCATCTTCCTGCCATTCGCGCGGGGCTAAAAAGGGAGCTCCCCTTTCTGGAAAGGGAAGGGTTGTATCTTGATATTAAGGAGGAATGGCGGGGGGATATGGTCTTTTTGGACTGTGATTTTAAAAGGGGAGGGCAGGTCCCTACACCCGTAGATGAAGCAGAGGTTCTACTGCGCCAGTATGTTGCCAATGCCCTATCGGAAGTGATTGTTTCTCATTTTGAAGGTTCCCTGGTGCGGGAAATAATACAGGAGCACTACTCTTATTTTAAGGCCCCAGAACAGAAGAAGATCATGGAATTAACCCATCTGGGCCTCAATGGTAGCACAAAGAAGGGGACCGAGGGATACATTTACAATATCCACCGCAAGGCCCGAATCTTGTATAAGCTCTTGGATTATTTGGGGAGTAACAATAAAATTATTTTAGATGGCTTTATCCGCTTTCGTCTGAAGGAATATTTGGCGGAACTGCGGGAAGTTGTGGATAGGGCGGTGGATGACATGATGCTGGAAAAGGAATACAGGGAGTTTATCCACCTACTCCGATACTTTGTTGAGGTACAGGAGCCGAAACGCTTGGAAATACATGTTATTATGGCGGAGGGGAACAAGTATCACCTGATGGATGGTGAGGGGGAAACCATCAGCGATGATGAGTTGGAGGATATGCTGTTGGATCTTTCCCAAGGTGAGGTTTCCAGCGAGGATCTTTTGATAAGTGCCCTCATTAGTTTGGCCCCGGCCCGTTTACATCTCCATTTGGGTACTGCCTCTCCCAACCGGGAGGTGGTGGAAACAATAAAGAAGGTCTTTGCCGGGCGCATAAGCATCTGCTTTGGCTGTGACCTTTGTAAAAAACCGGATACGGATGAGGGGAAATATGGAAAACCAAGGTAAAGGCCGGAAAACATCCGGCTATTTTTCTTGCAGGCCTGGGCATCCTCTGCTATTATTGATGGGGAAAGCAATATCAACATACACAAGAAGGAATTTACCATGCCCACAGAATTGCTTATACTACCCTTCCTTGGAGCCCTCATCGGCTGGCTAACTAATCGGATTGCCATCCGACTTCTTTTTTATCCCCGTTCTCCCTACACGATACCCCTTTTGGGGTGGAAGGTGCAGGGACTTCTCCCCAAAAGGAGGAAGGACTTGGCCCGGGCCGTTGGTGAAACGGTGGAGCAGGAACTTTTCTCAACGGGGGATCTGGTCCATTACCTAAGCCAGCCCCATTTCCAGAAGGAAATAAAGGAAAAACTGGCTGCTGCGGCGGCCGACAGAATCCAGGGCCGCCTCCCGGCCTTTGTGCCCCGAAACTTGGTTGGGATATTGACAAGCCTTGTGCGGGATTTCACCCGCCGGGAGCTGGGGGCAGTTTTGGGCAGTATTTTGAACCAACTCCGGGGAGATATGGCAGGAGAATTTCTCATCGGCTCCCTGGTGGAAAAGCGCCTTTTGGAAATTGACCTCAAGGATCTGGAGGACTTGATCTTCCACGTTGTCGGCCAGGAACTGGTGCATATCGAGGTGCTTGGGGGTATATTGGGCTTTCTAATAGGAATATTCCAGGCGGCGGCGGTGGTATTTTTGCCCTGATACCCGGGCCATTTTCTATTCTATTTCTTTCTTTGTATTGCCCCTGATACCCCCTGGCCGTAAAAAAAGAACAAGTCGAAAGAGGTCTTGCTGGTGCCAAGGCCAAGATAAAGGCGGCCAAGGGCCCCGGCTGAATTCACCTTGACATGGGGAATGGGGAAGTTTATAATTAAAATTGATTTAGGCCCTATTATGAACAAAATGATGATTGGGAAGAGTAGGTTGGCGTAAATTCCGACAGAGAGGGGATGCCATGGGCTGTGAACATCCCCCGGCAGGGCCAAACCGAAAACCACCCATGAGTCTCCGGCTGAAGATAGTAAGCCGGGGCGGATGCCGCCGTTACCGGCTGAAAGGGGGCAGGACCTTATTGGGAACTGCCAACTTAGGGTGGAACCGCGGAAACCTCGTCCCTAGATGGGACGGGGTTTAACTGTTTTCCCGGACTTGTCAGTCGGGGGTATTTTGTCGGCTGGTATGTTGCCTTCGGGTAACCATGCGCCGGGGCCAACGGCCCTAAGGGTCAACTTATGTAAGAGGAGGAAAAAACCATGTCCAATAATATTTCCATTACCTTACCGGATGGTAGTGTTCTTAACTTTCCCCCGGGTACCAGCCCTGCCCAGGTGGCCCGGCATATAAGCCCCAGACTTTATCGGGATGCTCTGGCTGCCAGGGTTAATGGGGAGCTTGTCGATTTAGCTACTCCCCTTTCCTCAGATGCTGAGGTGGAAATTTTAACCTTTGCTTCGGAGGAGGGCCAGCGGGTATACCGCCACAGCACTTCCCATATTTTGGCCCAGGCGGTGAAACGCCTCTACCCCCAAGCAAAATTTGCCATTGGGCCGGCCATCAAGAACGGTTTTTACTATGATTTTGATGTCCCGAAAAACTTTACCCCCCAGGATCTGGAAGAGATCGAAAAAGAGATGGTAAAAATCATCAAGGCGGATTATCCCTTTGTAAGGGAAGAGGTGAACCGGGAGGAGGCCCGGGAATTCTTTGCCCAACGGGGGGAACAGTATAAGGTGGAGCTGATTGAGGATTTGCCTCCCGATGCCGCTGTTACCCTTTACCGCCAAGGAGATTTTGTTGATCTTTGTGCCGGGCCCCACCTGTCTTCCACGGGGAAGATCAAGGCCATAAAGCTGACCAGTGTGGCTGGAGCCTACTGGCGGGGGGATGAAAGGAGGGAAATGCTGAAGAGGATCTACGGCACTTCCTTCCCGCGGCAAAAGGAGCTTGATGATCACCTGCGCATGTTGGAGGAGGCTGCAGCCAGGGATCACCGCAAACTGGGACGGGAATTGGATCTTTTTAGCATCCATGATGAAGGGCCGGGCTTTCCTTTCTTCCATGCCAAGGGCATGATCCTGCGTAATGAACTGGTAAATTTTTGGCGGGAAGTCCATACAAAATGGGGTTACCAAGAAATAAAGACTCCCACCATCCTCCGGCAGGACCTATGGGAGCGTTCTGGGCATTGGGATCACTACCAGGAAAACATGTATTTCACCAAGATAGATGGGGAAAATTATGCCATTAAGCCCATGAACTGCCCCGGGGGGATATTGGTTTACAAAAACAAGCCCCACAGCTACCGGGAACTGCCCTTGCGGATGGCGGAATTGGGCCTGGTCCACAGGCACGAACTCTCTGGGGTGCTCCACGGTCTTATGCGGGTACGTAGCTTTACCCAGGATGATGCCCATATCTACATGCTTCCGGAGCAGATCAAGGATGAGATCATCGGTGTTATTGAGCTTACCGATTATTTGTACCGTATCTTTGGTTTTGACTATGATATTGAGTTGAGTACTAAGCCGGAAAAGGCCATGGGCTCGGAGGAAACTTGGGAAATGGCCACCGAAGCCCTGCGGGAGGCCCTGGAGGAAAAAGGTCTTGCCTACCGGGTAAATGAGGGTGATGGGGCCTTTTATGGTCCCAAGATAGATTTCCATCTGCGCGACTGCCTGGGCCGGACCTGGCAGTGTGGTACCATCCAGTTGGATTTCCAGATGCCAGCCCTATTTGAATTGGAATACACCGGGGCAGATGGGGAAAAACACCGCCCCATCATGATTCACCGGACCTGCCTGGGTAGCCTGGAACGTTTTATGGGGATCTTAATAGAACACTATGCCGGTGCCTTTCCCACCTGGTTGGCCCCTGTGCAGGTACAAGTTTTACCCATCACTGACCGCCACCTGGCCTACAGCCGCCAAGTGGCAGAAAGGCTCCAGGCTGTGGGTGTACGGGTAGAGGTGGATGACCGGAATGAAAAGGTGGGCTACAAGATTCGGGAAGCCCAGATGGCGAAAATCCCCTATATGCTTATCATCGGTGATAGGGAGATGGAGGAGGGTACAGTTTCTGTCCGAGCCAGAAGTGAAGGCGACATGGGGGCCATGGGAATCTCTTCTTTTCAAGAAAAAATCCAGAAAGAGATAGCCGAAAAGGCTTTCAATTGACGCTCCTGGTAGCATGTGCTATACTATAGGCAGCAAATCCACTTATATAGTCCAAAGTAGAAGCTCCCTGCTTCTCACCCTACGGCGCCCATGGGGCTGTTGTCAGGGTCGAGGGTTGAAACGGAATGTGTTCTGTTCTGTTGCGGGTGCTTGCACCTGCTTTTTTTATGGGCTATTGTTTTGGGGAATTGTGCCACAGGCGGTCCCCAAGAATCCTTTCCCTGGGTGCCAACGGAAAACCCATTGGCCGCGGGATGGTTCCCTTGGATTTCTTGGGGGGCGGCGAAAATCTTAGGGAGGTGACACACTATCAGTAGGGGTTTTCAGGTTAATGAAGGGATCCGGGCGCGAGAGGTACGGTTGATTGATGTTAATGGCAAACAATTGGGGATCATGCCTACCCGCGAAGCCCTGCGAATTTCTCGGGATCATGAGCTGGATCTGGTTGTGGTTGCTCCCAATGCTAAACCACCGGTTTGTCGGATCATGGACTATGATAAGTATAAGTATGAGCAAAGTAAAAGGGAAAAGGAAGCGCGGAAAAAGCAAAAGGTCATTACTGTTAAAGAAGTCCGCCTTAGGCCTAATATTGAAGAGCATGACCTTAATGTAAAAATGAGAAATGCCATGCGTTTTCTAACCAGTGGTGACAAGGTCAAGGTTACCGTCCGTTTCCGGGGGCGGCAAATTGCCTATAAGGATGCCGGTAGGGAACTTTTGGCCGAGATAGCAGAGGGAGTAAAGGAATTGGGCGTGATAGAAAAGGGAGCCCGGGTTGAGGGTAGGCAAATGACCATGGTTTTAGCCCCGCGACAAGAGCAGTTGGAAAAATAGGGAAAAACGCAGCAGTTCTGGCACTAGGAGAAGGGGGGATACTGTAATGGGCAAGATGAAGACCCGTCGCTCTGCGGCAAAGCGCTTTAGAACCACGGGTACGGGAAAATTCAAACGGTATAAAGCCTATAAGAGCCATATTCTGGGCAAAAAGAGTGCAAAAAGAAAGCGCAACTTGCGTAAACCGGGTCTGGTGGACAAGGCTGACCTGGATAGGGTGCGCAAGATGCTGCCCTATGCCTAAGTTTTTGTAGCATGAAGGAGGTGTCGGCAGTGGCACGGGTAAAAAGGGGTGTAACAACCCGTAGAAGGCATAAAAAAATAATGAAGATGGCCAAGGGATACAGGGGCGCCCGCAGCAGAACCTTTAAGGCTGCGAACGAAACTGTCCTCAAGGCCCTATCATATGCCCACCGGGATCGGCGGACCAGGAAACGGGACTTTCGCAAGCTATGGATTGCCAGGATCAATGCGGCGGCCCGGATGGAGGGCCTCTCCTACAGTAGGTTCATAAATGGGCTCAAACAGGCCGGGGTGGATATCAACCGCAAAATGTTGGCCCAGTTGGCAGTGGAGGACAGCCAGGCCTTCGGTGATTTGGTTGAGGTGGCCAAGGAAAAACTGAATGCTTAATAAACCTGGGGAGGTCCCCTGGGTTTTTCTTTGCCGGTGGCAAAGGGCTGGGGAGAACATGGATTAGATGGATTTGGGCTATTGACTTCCCCTGTTCCCATGGTGTACACTTAATGCTGGAAAGAACCTTAAAACCTTATACCCCCTGTTAGGTGAGGCTCCTGTACAGATATAGGCCACTGCCCGGAAATGTCGAGAGACACCAATGGGTAAGCAGGTATTGCCGGCTTAAGGTTCTACCTAATGTGGTTGGACTAGTCCTAGGCTGTACAGTGCTAAAACTCAACAAGGAGGGGTATTCCCCTCTGGCTGCGCCTTTTGTGTTCTACCAGCCGGCCCTTTAACACCCCTTCCTTGTGTGAGGGGGATTTTTATTTGAAAGAAGGTGGTGGTTGTGGGTACAGGGTCCGAGAACCCTCCCCGAAGAAAAATGGAGGCACTAATTATAGGTGGCGGCCAGCCCACCCACCATCCTAATGTTTGTTTTAATGTTATAGACCAATGGGGATGGGCAGAATAAGGGCCGACACAATGGTAGGAAGGGAGGCCTTTATTATGTTGGATGGAGAAAAAAGATTGGAACAGATTCGCACCTTACTGGCAGCAAAAAGGGAATCTGAAGTTATCGATATTTTCCTTGCCCTCCAGCCCTATGATCAGGCGGAAGTAATTAGCCTACTTACACCGGAGGAACGGCGGCAATTTATGCCCCTTTTGGATGACGAATCTTTGGCTCCCATCTTTAAGGAGTTGGAGTCCGATGTTATCACTGAGGTTGTTGATGGTATAGGGGGAGAATGGGCCTCTCGGGTTTTGGGCGAGATGTCCTCTGACGATGCCGCGGACCTTTTGGGGGAATTGGAAGGGGAGCAGGTGGAGGAGCTCCTGGATATGATGGAAACGGAGGATGCTGAGGAAAT
This sequence comes from Bacillota bacterium, assembly GCA_012518435.1. Classification (GTDB taxonomy): domain Bacteria; phylum Bacillota; class DTU030; order DTU030; family DTU030; genus JAAYTH01. Next base: position 6,312 of record JAAYSG010000090.1, on the reverse strand, counting down.
AACAGCTCTTCTCACCCACCCGGAGGAGACCGCCGGGGGGCGCATGACCAAGGAGTATGTTACCGTTAAACGGGATTGGTCCGTGGGCAAAACCCTAAAAATACTGCGGGAAATAGCCCCGGGGGCGGAGACCATCTACTATTTGTATGTGACCGATGACCAGGAACGATTGGTGGGCGTTGTTTCCCTCCGCCAATTGATTGTGGCGGCACCGGAAACCCCGGTTGGGGATGTAATGTCCAAGAATGTTATTTCAGTATCTGTAACGGAAGATCAGGAGATGGTGGCCCGGCAAATTAAGAAGTATGATTTCCTGGCTCTACCGGTAATAGATCATACCAGGCGTATAGTGGGAATTGTTACCGTGGATGATGTCATGGACGTCTTGGAAGATGAGGCTACTGAAGATATATCTCGTCTGGCTGCTATTCAGGGCGTTAGCTCTGCCAGCGACCTTTGGGAACCTGCCCATCAGGCGGCCATGAAACGCCTGCCTTGGTTAGTTCTGCTCTTGGGTATTGGTCTTGTGTCTGGAAATATCATTGCCCGCTTTGAGGAAACCTTGGAAACGGTGCTGGTATTGGCCCTTTTTATTCCCCTTATTACCGATATGGCCGGCAATACGGGGACGCAGGCCTTGGCGGTGGTGGTGTGGGGACTGGCCATCGGTGAGTTTCGTCCCCGGGATCTCTTGTGGCTTATGAAGCGGGAGGCGGGGGTGGGTTTAATCGTTGGTATTGTCAATGGCCTCCTTATTGCTGTGGGGGCCTACATCTGGCAGGGTAACATCTGGCTGGGCTTTGTCATCGGTTTTTCCCTTTGGATCACCCTTTTTGTGGCTACCATGGCTGGGACTGTGGTGCCCCTCATCCTCTTTCACTTTAATATTGATCCGGCGGTGGCCTCTGGCCCCCTTATTACAACCATCAATGATATCATTGGCCTTACTATTTATTTTTCCGTTGCAACGGCCTTTATGAACTTACTGCTCCATTAAAGGCAGCAAAGGAGGTCCCCATGGATGCGGCGGGTACTTATTCTATTCCTAATGGTATTATTACTTCTTTGCTCAGTTCCTGCACAGGCGGCAAAATTGAATATTGTTGCCCAGGGAGCCGTCCTCATGGACAAGGAATCTGGGCGCCTTCTTTTTGCCCATAACCCCCATACACCCTTGCCCCCGGCCAGCACCACCAAGATAATGACCATCCTCCTGGGGCTGGAATTGGGCCAGCCCGAGGAGATAGTGACTATATCCCGCTTGGCCCAATACCAGGAGGGCAGTCGGGTCTACCTGGAGGAGGGGGAGGAATATACCTTGCAGGAACTCCTCTATGCCACCCAATTGGCCTCGGCCAACGATGCGGCTGTGGCGGTGGCGGAGCACCTGGCGGGATCTGTGGAGGATTTTGCCCGCTTGATGAACCAGCGGGCCCGGGAGCTGGGGGCCAAAAACACCAATTTTGTCAACCCCAACGGCTTACCGCATCCCGAACATAGGACAAGCGCTTATGATTTGGCCCTTATCACCCGCCAGGCACTACAATATCCCGAGTACCGGGAACTTATAACTACAAGCTCCTATCCCATGTCTTGGCCGGGGCGGGATGAGGACCGACAGCTACGCAATGCCAATAAGCTTTTTCATATTTATCCGGGGGCCGATGGGGTTAAAACCGGCTATACGACTGAGGCTGGCCATACCTTTGTGGGTTCTGCCACCCGGGAGGGCAGGCAGCTTATTAGTGTTGTTTTGGGGAGTGACAACAGCAGCGTTTGGTCGGACACCACCAGCCTCTTGGATTATGGTTTTGAAAACTTTAGCAATGAGCAGTTATTGGCCCCGGGGGAGGAGGTTGCCCTTGCAGAGGTCAAATATGGTTCTCCGGTGCCTTTAATATCCAGTGAGGGTTTTACCTACCCTTTGGCTGCGGGGGAATTGGCAAAGATTACCACGGAGGTGGAATTGCTGGCGGATATTGTTGCCCCCATCGCTGAGGGGGAACCCCTGGGCACCCTTAAGGTGTTTCTAAAGGATGAGGAATTGGCCCGGATTCCCCTAATGGCCCTGGAAAGGGTAAAGAGGAGAATATACACTCGTTGGTGGTTCTGGCCCTTGGCACTTTATGTCCCCTGGCGCACCTGGGTCGGTTTTCGCCGCCTCAAGCGCCATCGCCGTCGCCGGAGGTGGAAGGTTTAAGGGAGGAGGGAGGAAAAATGCGCCGCCTTGTAAAGCAAGATTATATGCTCCTTAAAACCCCCTTGGGCTGGGTGGGTGTGGGCTGGACGGTTTCAGGATTATGGTCCTCATCCCTGCCCATGGGCAACCCGGCCGATGTCCTGAGCAGATTGGAGAAGTACGGGGAGCTGGGCCAGGAAAAGGATTTTCCCGCCATCCGCCGGGATTTGGAGAAATACTTTGCCGGGGAAAGGGTTGATTTTACCCACCACCCCGTGGATTGGGGGGGGTGTACGCCCTTTAGGCGGGATGTACTGCGGGTAACGGCTGCTATTCCCCATGGGGAAGTAAGGACCTACAGGGATTTGGCCAGGGCCGTTGGGAATCCCGGCGCTGGCCGGGCTGTGGGTGGGGTCATGGCTTACAACCCTCTCCCACTAATTATCCCCTGCCACCGGGTTGTGCGTAGCGATGGCAGTTTGGGTGGCTTTGCCGGGGGTTTGGTCCTCAAGGCCAGATTACTGGAGCTGGAGGGAATTGAACTTCCTATGGCCCTTTGTAAAGGAAAATAGGGTGTAAATGGGGCTGTTCTCCGACGGGGAACAGCCCTTACTTAATTTGCTATTATTTATTTAGCCGGTACCCTTCAGTTGGCCTTCCAGGCCCGCAGTAAATTTAATTTCGCCGGCGGGGGTGATCCATATGGCCTCCACATCCTTGAGTTTCTCTACCAACTCAAGGCCCTCTTCATAGGGCAGGATAAAAAGGGCTGTGGAAAGGAAATCCGCCAGGCCCGAGTCTGGGGTCACCACAGTTACCGCCTGGTGGTAAGTTGCGGGCCAAAGGGTAGCAGGGTCGATAATATGGTGGAAATGCACACCATCCACCTGATAGTGGCGCTGTTGTCCACTACTGGTTACTACCGCCGTCTCCCCCACATTGAGGCTAGTGAGGATTTTCCTTTCCCCCCTGGGATCCTCCAGGCCAATGGTCCATGTTTCCCGGCCATCGGGGGGGATACCCAGGGAACGCACATTGCCACCGGCATTTATGACCCCGGCTTTTAACCCCGCTGCCGACAGTTCCCGGGCCACAAGTTCCACGGCAAAACCCTTGGCCACAGCACCCACATCCAGCGCCATATCTTCTTCCTCTAGAAATACCGTACCCCTGGCCTTATCAAGGACAACCTTATTGATGTCTGTGTGCAGACTTGCCTCGACTAGTGCCCCTTGGGTTGGGAGCCTTGCTTCTGCGGGATTTGCAATGGCAGCGCTGCGGTAATTATGCCAGATTCTCAGCACTGGGCCCAGGGCAATGTTTGTCTTCCCACCGGTACGTTGACACCACTCCTGGGAAAAGGCTAGAAGGGCAATGATCTCCTGTTCCACCGGCACTGGTCTAATACCGGCATTATCATTTATTGTTTTTATGTTGTTTATACCCTCATAATCATGATAAATGTCGTAGAGCTTGTGTAACTGCTTGAAACGTGCCGCTGCCATCTGAAAATAGGAATCAAATTCCTGCTCACTTTTGGCATAGGCCGTAATTTGGATCACGGTATCAAAGGTGGCAAAAATAGTGCTTGTATATTTTTTGTACTGGCCCCTTAGAACACAGCCCCCCAAGGGAAGGGCTAGCAGCAGGAAAATGAGGAGGGAGGTAATGATCTTTTTCATTTCTATCACCTTACCAAATGATAGCAAAGATTATGGGGCTAGACAATGGATAGATTTTGCCAAACTTCCTCCCCCTATACAAATGGGCCATTATTTATTCCCCTAGCCCCTTAAGGTAGCTCAGGATGCCATTAAAAAGACCCTGGGCAACCGCCTTGCGGAAATCCACATCCCGTAGCAAACCTTCATCTAAACGGTGGGAAATATTGGCTACCTCCACCAGGACCGCCGGAATGGGCAGTTCCCGCAGGAGGCTTGTATTAACGGCCATGCACCCCCTAAGGGGAATGCTCATCTTGCGTTGCATTTCTTTTTTTAGGCAGGTGGCCAGGAATTTGTTTTTATTCCCCCGATAATAGTATTTTAGCCAAAACCCCGAGCGGGGTTTTTCCCTTTCCACCCCGGTGGCGATGGCCAAAAAGAGGCTGGGCTTTAATTCCCGGCACATTTGCAGGCGCTCCCTTGGGGGTATAAATTCTTCATCTCGCCGGGTTATATTGACCCGGGCCGGTACTTGGGCAATGAGTTGGGCCAGGCGGCGGGCAATTTGCAAGGTGGGTATATGTTCTTTTAGTCCCGTTGGGCTGACTATTCCCCCCTTTTTCCCGTCCTGGGCGGGGTCAAGGAGGAGCCCCTGATTCCGGAAGTAATGCTGCAGGGGCGAACGATCAAGATCGACAATTAACCTATGGGGCAAACCGGGTACCTCCTCCAGGGAATTGGCACAGGCTTCGTTGGTATTTATTATTATCCGGGGTGTGCCCTGGGCATCTTGGCTGACAATTAGGGTGGTTACCAGCCCATCGTAGACATCGATGGGGCCGGTGGGCATGTTGAGATGGGCCCCGGGCAAGGTGATAACAGTTTCCCCCTTGTTTACCCTTGTGCTATGGGCAAAGGGGGCACTGGCCTCCAGAATAATTCGGGAGGAGAGACAGGTAAAGGATTTTGTGGCCCCGAAAAGGCCGGTCCGGATATTGGTAAGGTAAGAAGACAAGGTTTTCAACCTCCCCTCAGGCTGCCCGGGCAGCCTTCTTTTTTATCCCGTCTTGGCAAAGCCCCTGACAGGGCTTCACTCTATATTATGATGGCCCGGGGGAAACTTTCCTCCATCGGGTCCAGGGACAAAAGGTAGATGCCCTGAATAGGATGGAGTAGTTCCTTTGGCAGGGGTAATTTTCTTTGGGGGGGTGATGGAGGCGGCGGGAAAAATAGCAATTCGGACACATCTTTTACTGCCGGGGGATGACATTGTGGCAGTTGTGGAGCAATACACGAAAAACATTGCTGGTCCCGGGGACCTAATAGCAATTTGCGAGAGTGTGGTAGCCATAACCCAGGGACGTATTTTTCGCCCGGAGGAGGTCAAGGCGGGGATGTTGGCCGGCTTTCTCTGCCGTTTTACTGGCAGACATGGTAGTTTAACCTCCCCGGCGGCCATGCAGCTGGCAGTTAATGAGGTGGGTCGCTTTAGAATCCTTCTGGGGGCAGCCCTGGGGGCCCTGGGAAAGCTAATGGGTAAGAAGGGTCTATTTTATCATGTGGCCGGTCGCCAAACGGCCCTGATAGATGATGTGGCCGGAACCATGCCCCCCTTCGAGGGCCACATAGTTTTGGGCCCCCGCAATGCCACCGGCTTGGCAGAAGCCATCCAAGAACAGACGGGGGTGGATACGGTAATTGTGGATGTCAACAACCTGGGGTGTGTGGATATAATTGGTGCCTCCAAGGGAATAGATCAACGACTGGTGGTGGCACTTTTGGAGGATAACCCCAGTGGCAATTATGATGAACAGACTCCCATAACCCTAATTAAGGATTATCGCCAGGGAAGGTGGTGAAACCGGTGTCCAGAGAAGAAATGCAAGGGGCGGCACCCTTGTTGGAGGCCCTCTCCCGCTATCTGGAGGGGGGAGTTATTAGATTCCATATGCCCGGCCATAAGGGGGGGCGGAAATTAGACCCCCAGGTTCGCCGGCTATTGGGAGATCCGGCCTTTGCCTTGGATATTACCGGGGTCGAAGGAATGGATGATTTGCATCAACCCCGGGGAATATTGGCCCAGGCCCAAACCCTATTGGCCCAGGCCTTTGGTGCCGATTACTCTTATTTCCTCATCAATGGCACCACCTGTGGTGTCCAGGCCCTTATTTTAACCCTCTGCAACCCCGGGGAGAAGATTATAGTGCCCCGCAATATGCACAAGTCCATGATTGCCGGGGTCATCTTCAGTGGTGCCCAGCCAATTTTTGTTGCCCCGGAGGTGGATAAGGAACGGGGGATTGCCCTGGGGGTGACTGGGGAAAAAATTAGGGAAACTATAAAAAAACACCCCACTGCCAAGGGTGTACTGCTCATAAATCCCACCTATTATGGTACTACTTGCGATCTGGCCCAGATTAAGAATTATATGGAACCCTTTGGGATTCCTTTGGTTTTGGATGAGGCCCA
>JAAYSG010000089.1 GCA_012518435.1 Bacillota bacterium | reverse complement strand
GGGGAGGAGCCTATAGTAATTGGGGCAGTGCCCAGTGATTCATTGGCTACCGGGGAGCTGACCTTACTGGAGCAGTTTTCCCATGATCTTAATTTGGATGGTTCCCCGGAAACAATCGAACTGTACACAGCTGCCGAGCGCCATGAAAGTGGTGAAATTATTTGGGATGATGGGCAAGAGTGGCTTTTGCTGGTCCGGGCGGGGGACAAGGCCTATCCCTTATTCTCCAAGTATGTACAAATAGGAATGGTTTATTTTACCGTTTCCGAAGCCAGTGGAGAAGAAGTGCCCCATATTACTGCAATGGTTTCCACGGGGGCTGGCTTAAGTCTGCGGACCTATACCTTTGCAAAGGATAGGGACGCATTTCAGGAGGAAATTGTATATACTTCCCCAGATGATAACTTTTTGTTCAATTCCATCCCCGCCTATTAGGGGTGGCTGTCTAGGACGGGGCCAAGGTTCTGTTTTCTTCCCAACAGGGCCTTGGCCCCTTTTCTTCTTCGGCCGGCTGGTTGCCTGCTCTTTTGTTATAAGGCCTCCGCCAGATGATTTAAGGTGTGCATACTTTAGGTCTTTGTGCAGTATTGATTATAGGGTATAACCCGCTGTAACCAAGGATGGAGTTGCCCGTCCATATGCCCTATGCCCCGTTGGCACCAATAGTCCCTGGGGAGGCATATATTCAGCACTATGGGTAAAAAGCTGCTATAATGGGATTGAATTCCTAAATATGAGATCTTGGGAGGAGGTAAGGGGATGGACGAAGGGTGTTTATTAAAGGCTGCGGTGCAATATACCAAGGAGTCCAAGGCCAACTATATTAGTAAAGAGCTGGCTATTTCCCCCGAACTTGTGGGGATGAGAATGTACGCAGAGCCAATTATGGGTTTTGCCTCCGCGGAGGATGAATATTTTACCCATTTAAAGGAACAAGGGATCATAGGCGACCATTATTTGCACCCCCAAGAGTGGTTGCCCCGGGCCAAAACCGTTATTTCCCTTTTTCTTCCCTTTAGCAAGGAGGTTAAAGAGGGGAACAAAAGGGATATGGTGTGGCCTTCGCCGGAATGGCTACATGCCCGAATCGAGGGGCAGGTTTTCATCAATCACCTTTCAATGTATTTGCAGGGCAAATTGGTAAATGCAGGTTATAAAAGTGTCGTACCCTCCCTAGATGAAAGGTTTTGGACAAGTATCAATGATTCCGCTAAGAAAGGAGTTTTTACAAGCAATTGGTCTGAAAGACATGCCGCCTTTATATGTGGATTGGGGACCTTTGGTCTTTCCAAGGGGCTCATCACCGCCCAAGGCGTGGCCGGCAGGTTTGGCAGTATAATTACAGAATTGTATTTGACCCCCAGTAAAAGGGAATATGAGGATCTATACCAATACTGTTCTTACTGTGGAAAGTGTGTGAAGAACTGCCCGGTAAATGCCATTTCACTAAGGAGTGGCAAGGATCATGCAATATGCTCGGAATTTCTGGATAAAACGGCGCAAAAATTTACGCCCAGATATGGCTGCGGAAAATGCCAGGTAAATGTACCCTGTGAATCCGGAATACCAAGTCGGAAGGGATCCTTGCCCATGGGGGTATATTTATAATATAATTGTTGTAATTTATGTTTTTACAATTACAAAGTATTAAGGAGGGTAGGTAGTTTAAGTCACCTGGGGCGGAACATGACAATTTATTAGGGAGGAATATCCTTTGGACAACAAGCTATCCTTTAACAAATCACTACTGGTGCTCTTATTTTTACTGCTCTCGATTTTTGTAGGCGTTATTATGTGGGAACAGGATCCCCAAATACCCATCGTTATTTCTACAATATTTGCCATTGTTCTATCGCTTTTTAATGGGACAAGCTGGGATGAGCTGGAAGAATCCATTGTCAAGACAATAAATAGTATTACACCTTCAATAGTATTTTTGCTGGCCATGGGCATCATGCTTGGTACATGGTTGCATTCCGGTGTTGTGCCAACGATAATATACTATGGTTCCAGGCTTATTTCCCCCAATATTTTCTTACCCACGGCCTTTTTACTGTGTTCCATAACTTCCCTAACAACCGGCGATTCCTGGGGGACTGCGGGCACCATTGGTATAGCCTTGTTGGGGATAGGCATGAGTTTTGGTGTGCCCACTCCGGTAATTGCCGGGGCAATTGTTTCCGGTTCCTACTTTGGTGACAAATTATCCCCAATTTCAGATACTACAGTTTTGGCCTCTGGTGTATGTGAGGTGGATATTATTGACCATGTCAAGTACATGTTATTTACCACAGTTCCCAGTATGATAATTGCAATGATTATATATTTCTTCCTGGGGCTAAAATATGCTAAACATGTGGAAGTTGAACAAATTTTGGAGTTACACAGGCTACTGGTGGAAACCTTTACCATAAGTCCGATTTTGCTTCTTGTGCCCGTGGCAGTACTGCTTATGATCGTCAAAAAAATAAAGGCGGTACCGGCCCTCATAGGTGGTGCTGTGTTTGCGGCCGTATTTGCCATGATATTTCAAGGGGCATCACTGAGTGAGGTTGTCGAAGTAATGCACTATGGTGTAGAGATGGATACGGGCTATGAACTTATTGATGAGTTGATAGTTGGGGGCGGTTTAGACTATGTGATGTGGACAATATCCCTTATCTTTTGTGCCATGGCCCTGGCCGGGGTCTTGGATGGATCTGGAGTTACGGAAGCCATTGTCAATAAAATATTGGGTATAGTCCGCAGTACGGGGGATCTAATTCTGGCAACCGTTGTTTCCTCTATCTTTTTAAATGCCGCCACTGCGGATCAATACTTGGCCATAATATTTCCGGCAAGGATGTTTAAGGATGCATACGTGGAAAGGAATATTGACCTAAAGGTGCTATCCAGGACATTGGAGGATGCGGGTACCCTCACATCACCGCTTTTCCCCTGGAACACTTGTGGCGCCTTTATCGGCAGTGCCCTGGGGGTTAGCCCCTTTGCTTACCTCCCCTATGCCATCTTAAATTGGCTAAACCCCATCATAGCAATTATCTATGGGTATGCAAACCTTAATATAGCCACCGGGGATAAGGCCAGCGAAACTAAGGAAGCGGTGGGGGTAGAGGGCTAGGAATTTCAAAGGCAGCCGGCATGATAAGGGGAGCTTGCATAGAGCGGGCCTCCCCTTTATTATGCTAAAAATCCGTCCCTGTTAAACTGGGGGGCCTGTTTTTTCGGGGGCTTTGGCCGGGAGCCCACAGCCGGCGGGGGGGCTTGCCGGGTGTATGGCCCCCGCTGGACAAGGGGAGGGCTGTCCCCTCCCCAGCCCAGGTCCGCCCCGGAGGTTTGGAAAGCAAAGGCAACTCCCCAGTGGCCTTTTATTATGGACCCAAATATGAGACAATTAGGGTGACCGCTGCCTTACCATTAAATAAGGAGTGAAAAGATGATTCAGATTAAGGGTCAATTTAATACTGCCAAGGTGTTTACAGATAATCTGGAGGAGGGGGCTATTGCCCAAATCAGGGAGTTATGCAATCAGGAATTTACAAAGGGCAGTGTCATTAGGGTTATGCCCGATGCCCATGTGGGGGCTGGTTGTACCATTGGCACCACCATGACAGTGACAGACAAAATTGTGCCGAATTTAGTTGGTGTTGATATTGGTTGTGGCATTGAAACCATTAGGTTAAAGCAGCGGGAACTGGACCTAAAAAAGTTGGACCAGATAATTCACACCAACATTCCCGCGGGGTTTAATATTAGGAAAAGGCCACATCACTATGAGAAAAATATAGATTTTGGCCGTTTGCTTTGCAAAAACCATCTTGACCTAAATAGGGCCAGGTTGAGTATTGGCACCCTGGGTGGGGGGAATCACTTTATTGAGGTTAATAGGGATGAAGATGGCGATTTATATTTGGTTGTTCATTCCGGTAGTAGACACCTGGGCAAGCAGGTGGCTGACTATTATCAGAAATTGGCCTATAGAGAACTGACGGGTACTAGTGGGGGGCGGCAGAGAAAGGGTCGTAGGAGGGTCAAGCAAAAGACCGGCCCGGTTAAAATTAGCAGGCATTTGGCGTACCTAATGGGGGAGAGTTACCATAACTATCTCCATGACATGAGGATAATCCAGCTTTACGCCTCCTATAATCGCAAGGCTATTGTAGATGAGATTATAAACCGCATGGGACTGGAGGTAAAGGAGCAGTTTACAACCATCCACAACTATATTGATCTAGATAGTATGATCCTGAGAAAGGGCGCCATTTCGGCCCAGGAAGGAGAAAAAATTATCATTCCGATAAATATGCGTGATGGCAGCATCCTTTGCCTGGGCAAAGGCAACAAAGATTGGAATTATTCCGCTCCCCACGGTGCCGGCAGGTTGCTGAGTAGGCGGGAGGCGAAGAGGCAACTTGATTTGCAGGAATTCAAGGAATCAATGCGGGGAATATACACAACAACCGCCACCAGATCAACACTGGATGAATGTGCCTTGGCCTACAAGCCCATGGATGAAATTATCGACAACATACAGGATACTGCCGAAGTAATTTCCATTCTAAGACCCATCTATAATTTTAAAGGGTAACCGGTTGGGGTGCCGGGGGCAAGGGTGTCCTTTGGATTGCCCATGATAGGAAATAAATGTTAATTTTCCCGGGGAAGGAAGAAGATAAAAGATAGCGAAGTATATTAAACCGGGGGGTAAATTTCCCCCGGTTTCCTGTGCCTTACAAGGGCACAGGTTCCCATACTAAAGGAGGGCATCAAATGAAGTCCGATGCCGAGTTAGTTGATCTATTTAAAAAAGGAAATCAGGACGTTTTTCGCCAACTATTGGAACGTTACGAAAAAAAGGTTTATAATCTGGCCTATCGCATGTTGAGTAATAGGGAGGATGCCCGGGACATAAGCCAAGAAGCCTTTTTAAAGGCCTATTTCGCCCTGCCAAGTTTTCGTGGTGATGCTGCCTTTTCTACTTGGTTATACCGTATTGCCACCAACCTCTGCCTGGATCTCCTCAGGCAAAGAAAAAATAAAGTTGTCTTTTCCCTTGATGAGCCCTTCCAAACCGAGGAGGGAGTTCTAGAGCGACAGCTGCCCACCTGTGAAGACGGGCCGGAGACAATAGTTGAACAGCGGGAGTTTCAGCGGCTGATACAGCGGCTAATACATACCCTACCAGCAGAACAACGGTTGGTATTGGTCTTGCGGGAATTTCAAGAGCTGACCTATGAGGAAATTTCCCAAACCCTTGAATGTTCCCTTGGTACGGTTAAATCGCGTTTAAGCAGGGCCCGCAGTGCCCTGGGGAAAAAGCTCCTGGCCAGTGGGGAACCTTTTGCCTTCCCCCATCGTCTGAAAGAGGGGAAAGGGGGGAATAGGGTATGACCTGCCAAGAAATTCGGGATCAGCTTTCGGCCTATATGGACAAAATGCTGCCCACCGCCCAAATGCGAGTCATTGCCGAACACCTTTCCCTCTGTCCCCACTGCCGCGGGGAGCTACAGCAGTTGGAGGAAACAGTTGCCCTTTTGCGGCAAGTGGGAGAGGTGGAACCACCCCCGGATCTTACGGATGCCATTATGGATAAAATACAGACCGTCGCCCAGGAAGACAAGGGTGCAGCACCCATTTGGCGGCGTTTCCAGAACCGCAAATACTACGGTGGCCTAATTGCTGCCGCTGCTTGCCTCCTTATTGCTGCCATCATCGTCGGTCGGGGATTGCCCAGTTTTAAGATGGCGGCCGATGGGGGGCTCTCCGAAGGGATCACCGAAGACGTGGGGGACTATAATGCCTTATCCCTTCCAAGAATTGCCCCCGGGGATATGCGGTTGGAAATGGACGCCGTGGAGGAGGAAGGAAAAGATTTTACCCCGGCCAGGGCCTTTGGAGAAAAAAGGATGGCCCGTATGGTAAGCAAGGAGGCACATCTGACCCTCCTGGTGGAGGATGTGGACCGGGAATTTGACCGGGTGGTATTCTTGGTGGAAGGGGCCGGGGGTTTTGTCCAAAATTCAGGTACATGGGAAAAGGGGAAACAGCGTGTGAGTAACTTAACCCTTCGGGTTCCCGTGGATAGGTTTTCCGATATCTTGGCCCAGTTAGCGGAACTGGGCCAGGTGGAAGGCCGGGAACTGGGCGGCCAGGATGTAACCATGGAATATGTGGACACAGAGGCCCGGCTTCGCAATTTAAAGCGGCAGGAGGAACGCTTCCTGGATATTTTGCAGCGGGCGGATACGGTGGAAGATATACTCCAAGTAGAAGGGGAGTTGGAGCGGGTTCGGGGAGAAATAGAGGCTCTAACCGCCCATTTGAAAAACCTTGATGATTTGGTGGGTCTTTCCACCATAGATATGGAATTGCGGCAACTTAAGGTATCGGCCCGGCGGATTGCCCCTCCCAGTTTGGCCGGGGTTATGACTGCTGCCCTAAAAGCCTCCATTAGCACTTTTAATGATATTCTATATTTTTTCGCCACGGCTATAGTAATTGGCGGTGGGATAATACCCTTTTTACCCTTTTTGCTTTTGGCCTACCTGGGGTATGGCTGGTACAAAAAAAAGAGGGCTGGAGAGGGGAAATAGGGCGCTGGGGCGCCTTATTTTTTTCCCTTAGGGGCTTGTTCCCCCGGCCAATGGGTATTATTGCAGATGACTACCTCCGCCGGGAAGGTATTTAGATGTACTCTGGTGAAAATAATAAGTATCAACAGGTAGCCCTATACTTTGCTGGGCTTCCCCATAGGGGTGTATATAAATTGAAGAAGAAAATGATTCTCATCGATGGTAACAGCCTAATTCACCGGGCTTTCCATGCCATTCCCCCCCTGGTTACGGGCAGTGGTCAGCATACAAATGCCGTGTATGGTTTTACGAATATGTTCTTGCGGCTCCTGAGGGATGAAAACCCCGGCTATGTTGCCGTGGCCTTTGATAAGGGTAAAATTACCTTCCGGCATGCGCAATATGAGGAATACAAGGCTAACAGGGCCCCAACCCCGGATGAGTTGCGGTCCCAGTTTCCCCTGGTGAAGGAGATCCTATCCGCCCATAGGGTGCCAATATTTGAGATGGACAATTATGAAGCAGACGATATCCTGGGCACCTTGGCCCGGAAGGCTGCAGCAGAGGGATTTTCCGTATTGATTGTGTCAGGGGATCAGGATACTTGGCAGTTGGTTTCACCCCAGGTGAAGGTTTTATACACCCGCCGGGGTATTACCGATTTGGAGATCGTTGATGCTGCTGGTGTCAAGGAAAAGTTGGGGGTTAAGCCGGAACAGGTGGCTGATTATAAGGGTCTGGTGGGGGATAAATCGGATAATATTCCCGGTGTCCCCGGGATAGGTAAGGTGACGGCCGGCAGATTATTGGGGGAGTTTGCCAACCTGGAAGAAATTTTGGCCAATATTGAAGGGGTTCCCCAAAGGGGCGTGCGCAGCAAACTAAAGCAATATTCTCAGCAGGCCCGCTTGAGCAAAAATTTGGCCACCATAGACTGCCAGACACCGGTGACGGTAAGGTGGGAGGAATTGCGCCGGGAGGAACCTGACAGGGAAACCTTATCGGCCCTTTTTCAAGAGCTGGAATTTCGCAGTCTCCTCCAACGGACGGCCCCTGCCCAATCGGCTAAGGGTGAAGTTCGCTACAGGTCCATTGAATCTCCGGAAGAACTCACCACTCTCATAGATAAAATTAAGCAGGCGGGCGAGGTAGGGTTTTTTCTCCTTTGTTCGGGGGATGACCCCCGCCGGGGTGATATCCTGGGCTGTGCCCTGGGCCTGCCAACCGGGGATACTTACTATATATGTCCCGGGCTCTGGCGGGGGGCCCAAAGGGACAAGGGTATCAGGAAACAGTTGGCGGCCATATTTTCTCAGGCGACCGTGAAAAAATACACCCATGATGCCAAGGTTTCCTATCAGCTCCTAGACCGCTATGGAATTAGCCTAATGGGATTGACCTTTGACACCTTGATTGCCTCTTACCTTTTAAACCCGGCTGCTGCCCACACTTTGGATCAGGTTGCCGCGGCCCATGTCCAGGTGAGGGTGCCCTCCTATGAGGAATTGCTGGGAAGGGGTGCCAAGGCAAAGACCCCCAGCCAGCTGCCAGGGGCCCAACTTGCTGCCTTTGCAGCAGCCCGGGCCGGGGTTTTACCCCGCCTAGAGGAAACATTGCGGGCTGCGCTGGAGGAGTTGAACCTGCTCACCCTTTTTAAGCAGGTGGAGCTGCCCCTCATCAGGGTTTTAGCCGCCATGGAGGCGGAAGGTGTTGCCGTCGATATCGAAACCCTAAGGGAAATGGGTGTGGAAGTGGAGGCAATGCTAGAGGCGGTGGCAGAGGAAGTATATCGGCTGGCTGGGGAGGAATTTAACTTAAACTCACCCAAGCAGTTATCCATCATCCTCTTTGAAAAATTGGGATTGCCGGTAATAAAACGGACCAAGACTGGGTATTCCACCGATGCTGAAGTTTTGGCTAAATTGGCCCCCGATCACCCCATTGTGGAGTTGATTCTGGAACATAGGCAGCTTATGAAACTAAAAAGCACCTATATTGACGGCCTCATATCCCTTCTAAATGCCTCCACCGGCAAAATACACACCACCTTCAATCAGACTGTAACCACCACCGGGCGCTTGAGCAGTGCGGAACCAAACCTGCAAAACATTCCCATCCGTCTAGAGTTGGGGCGAAGGCTGCGGCGGGCATTTATACCCAGTGGGCCGGAGGATGTTATATTGACAGCCGATTATTCCCAGATTGAACTTCGGGTACTGGCCCATATTTCCCAAGATCCCTATCTTATGGAATCCTTTCGCTTGGGGCAGGATATCCACTCCCGTACTGCAGCGGAAGTATTTGCCGTTGATCCTAAAGATGTGACAGGAGAGATGCGGGAGCGGGCCAAGGCAGTAAATTTTGGCATTGTCTACGGAATATCTGACTATGGCCTTTCCCGGGATTTGGGTGTCAGCCGCCGGGAGGCGAAGGAGTATATTGATAATTATTTTGCCCGCTATGGCGGGGTGAAAAAGTACATGGATGAGACCATAGCAGTGGCCAGGGAAAGGGGTTATGTTACCACCCTTATGGAGCGGCGGCGTTACCTGCCAGACATCAACAGCCGCAATTATACCCTGCGTTCCTTTGCTGAGAGAACGGCCATAAATACGCCCATCCAGGGTACAGCAGCCGATATAATAAAGGCGGCCATGGTGGAGATTTTTCAGCGAATTGAAGAAGAAAATTTAAAAACCCGCCTTTTGCTGCAGGTGCATGATGAACTTATATTTACAGTACCCAGGGGGGAATTGGAGAGGGTAAAGGCCCTTGTCAGGGAGTGTATGGAGGGGGCTGTGGAGCTGGATGTGCCCTTAAGGGTGGATATAAAGGTGGGAAAGAGCTGGTACGATGTGAAGTAAGGGGAGGGGTCAAAGAAAATGCCAGAATTACCAGAGGTGGAAACCATAAGAAGATCCCTCCTGCCTAGGCTAGAGGGGAAGGTTATTACGGGGGCGGAACTCAGGCTGCCCCGGCTGCTTAAGATACCAGGGCCCGATGATTTTATTAGCCTTCTGCCGGGAAAGGAAATTATGGACCTATCCCGGCGGGGGAAATATCTACTCTTTCATTTAAGTGCTGATTATCGGCTAATTTTTCACCTGCGGATGACAGGACGACTCCTATATTTCCCCGCAAACACCTCCACCGACAAGCATACCCACCTTATCCTGCAGTTGAACAATGGGCACCAGCTATGCTTTCATGATATGCGTACCTTCGGGATGATATACCTAATGCCCAAGGGAGAGCTGGACCAGCTGCGGGGTCTTTCCACCCTGGGACCAGAACCCTTGGGGCCCCAATTTACCCCCACATATTTGGCCCAGGCCCTAACGGGGCGCCGAGCCAGCATCAAGGCCATTTTGTTAAACCAAAGGGTCTTGGCCGGATTGGGTAATATCTATGTGGATGAAAGCCTCTTTAGGGCCGGAATTTATCCGGGCCGGGAGGCTGGTTCTTTAGGGGATGCTGAAATACTAAACCTTTACGGGGCCATTCGCGCGGTTTTACGGGAGGGAATCCAGCATCGAGGCACCTCCTTTAGGGATTATGTGGATGCTGAAGGAAAAACCGGTGACTTTCAGGAATACTTGGCCGTTTACGGCCGTAGCCAGCAGCCCTGTCTTGGGTGTGGAACCCCCCTGGAGAAAATTCGCCTCGCCGGCAGGAGTACCGTCTACTGCCCCCTTTGCCAGCCCGCCTAGGCTGTTCTTCCTTTGGGGGTTTCGTTTTCAGCCGGGAATCTAGGCACAATTCTTTCTCTAAGTCATATAGTGTAGGGGACTATATTTTCGTACCCTAGAGAAAGGGGTTGTGCCGTGGAATTCCTGGGACTTTTTTTATTGGCATTTGCCGTTAGTCTAGATGGTTTTGCCATGGGGGTTACCTTTGGGCTGCGGGATATGCGCCTTCCCCCCACATCATTATTAACAATTGCCTTGGCCTCCAGTGTAGCGGTTTTATTTGCCATGCAGGCGGGGCATCTCCTTGGCAATATCCTATCTGTGCAATTAACCCGCAACTTGGGTGCACTAATACTTATTCTTGTTGGGGCCTGGGTTTTATTAACCACCTGCCGTCCCCCCCGGCAAAAAGGGGATACCCCCGGGCAGGTCAACCTATCCTTTCGGGCCTTTGGTTTTGTGGTGCAGATTATCCGGGAGCCAGTGCGGGCGGACCTGGATAAATCGGGGGCAATTAGCTTCGGTGAGGCCCTTCTCTTGGGCCTGGCCCTGGCCCTGGATGCCCTTGGTGCCGGTTTTGGTGCATCCTTAGCCGGCTATTCCCCCCTTTGGACCTCCTGCCTAGTGGGTCTGTTTAAAATTATTATGGTCACCTTGGGGTTACAAATGGGTAAAAAATGTGTACAATATAATCAACGCTTATCGTACTTTTCCGGGGGAATTCTTATCCTTATTGGCCTTGTAAGCTTATTATAGCCCCTGGGGAAAATAAGACTGAAATTATAATGGGAGGCAACCATGAAGGTTATTGGGCTTACCGGGGGGATTGCAACAGGTAAAAGTACCGTATCCCGAATGCTTGTGGAGGCAGGCCTGCCTGTTATTGATGCTGATTTAATCGCCCGAAAGATTGTAGAGCCGGGTGAGCCGGCATACAAGGAAATTGTACAGGCCTTTGGTGCAAAGATTCTACGAAAGGATGGGAGCCTTGATCGCAAACTACTGGGGCAGATAATCTTTGCCCAGCCTTCCCTCCGCAGACGTCTCGATGGGATTACCCATCACCGGATTATCAAGGTTATAAAGGACAAGCTGGCCCTACTAAGGACTAGGGGCACCCCCATTGTAATCTTGGATATTCCCCTTTTATTTGAGGCGGGAATGGAAGGGATGGTCGATGAAATTTGGCTGGTGACTTGTAGGCGGGATCTTCAAATACAGCGGCTAATGGAGCGAGATAATTTGTCCCGGGGGGAGGCCGAAGCCAGGCTTAAGGCTCAAATGCCCCTTAAGGAAAAGGCGGAACTTGCCCAGCGGGTAATTGATAATTCCCTAAATATTGCCCATACTAGGCGGCAGGTCTTATCCCTAATTGACACTTTACAACCCTAATAAAATGCATTAGTATTTTCAGTATGAACTTCATAGGGATAAGTATAACCAATCTAGGCCGGAGGGGAATTATGTTTTATTGTAATGGTTTTCGGGGTATTTCCTTGGGTATCCTTTTGGTTATACTTCTTATGGTTATCATTACCCAGCCCAGGTGGCTACAGCGCCTGCTCTATCCTATTCATCATGAAGAAATTATATTTTCCTCCGCCGATAAATTTGGTGTTGATCCCTATTTGATTACTGCGGTAATTCGGGTGGAGAGTAAGTTTTTCCCCAGGGCCTTGTCATCTGTGGGGGCCAGGGGGCTAATGCAGATCATGCCTGAGACGGGAAGGTGGGCTGCCAGGGAGATGGAACTGGCGGATTTTACCCCCGACCAGCTCTTTGAGCCCGAAATAAACATCCTCATAGGTGCTTGGTACTTGGCCAGCCTGCAGCGGGAATTTGCCGACTTAAGAATGGTACTGGCGGCCTATAATAGTGGCGGTGGTAATGTTAAACGCTGGTTGGAAACACAGGAGGCCATGGGTCTGATTCCGGACATGAAGAATTTTCCCTTTGCGGAAACCCGGCACTATGTGTCCAGGGTGCTTAATAACTACCGACGCTATCGGGAAATTTATCAAATAAAGGCCAATTGAAGGAAATTGGCGCTAATGGGGAGAAACTAAGCATATGGTTATCGATCCAGTGCTAAAGGAGTGGATGCAATGACTAGCCAGAAGCTGACCTTCCTGGAGGCGGTGCAGGGGTTGAAAATCACACCCACAAGAAAATTCCATTCCGCCACCCACGACGAAATTGCCAATGGAGCCACAACAGACATCTATTTTGTCCGGACCTACGAGATCCTTTCTCATTTAGGTAAACTTGATTCCCATGTGACAGCGGAAATTTTCCCCCGCCGGGATGGTGTTATGGCTGGGACCAAGGAAGTTGTCAACCTCCTCCGCGATCAGGGGGATGTTCGGGTCTGGGCCCTCGATGAGGGAGAAGAATTTGTCTCTAGGGAAGTTATCATGCGTATAGAAGGGTCCTACGGCCAATTTGGCCTCTATGAAACAGTAATCCTGGGTATGCTGGCCAGCCCCTCCGGTTGGGCAACTGCTGCCCGGGAATGCAAGGAGGCAGCGGGGGATAAGGATCTATTCTCCTTCGGTGCCCGGCATGTTCACCCTGCGGTAGCACCGGTAATGGAGCGGGCTGCCCTTATAGGCGGGGCAAACGGGGCCAGCTGTATCATAGGGGCAAAAATGGGGGGCAAGGAACCTTCCGGTACAGTTCCCCATGCCGCTTTTATGATAGTGGGGGATACAGTGGAAGTGGCCAAGACCTATCATGCGGTTATGCCGGCCGATGCGCCCCGGGTTATCCTGGTCGACACCTTTAAGGATGAGGCAGAGGAAACCTTGCGGGTGGCCCAAGCATTGGGCGATGCCCTAGATGGAGTAAGGCTTGATACCCCCGGGGAAAGGGGGGGTGTTACCCCGGGCTTGGTACATGAAATTCGCAATCGCCTGGATCTGGCCGGTTTTAGGCATGTTAGAATATTGGTTTCCGGTGGCATAACCCCGGAGAGGATTGTGGAGTTGGGAAATGCCGGGGCCGATGCCTTTGGGGTTGGCAGTTATATAACAAGCACTCCCCCCATTGATATGACCATGGATCTTAAGGAAGTAGATGGAAAACCCCTGGCCAAAAGGGGAAGAATACCGGGGAAAACCCACCAACCCAGGTTGCGGCGGCAATTGTAAATTGCTTGACATGGGCTAGGGTCATGGGTATAATATATTGTACAGCCCAATGGGGAGTGCCGAAGTGGTGGAACCGGTAGACGCGCTGCGTTCAGGGCGCAGTGGGCCTTATGCCCGTGGGGGTTCGAATCCCCCCTTCGGCACCATATAACCATATATAAGTATGTCGGAGTGGCGGAACTGGCAGACGCGTACGGTTGAGGGCCGTATGGGCTTAGCCCATGGGGGTTCAATTCCCCCCTCCGACACCAAGTTAAAGTCATGTATGGGGATTTATTTGAACCCACACATGACTTTTATATTTTATTATAAAATGATAAAT
>JAAYSG010000088.1 GCA_012518435.1 Bacillota bacterium | reverse complement strand
TACCACCGGGCAATTGGCGTGGTTCACGGTGCCCTTATCCTCAATCTGTTCATAGTAAACGGCCGGGTAAAATATAAAATCCACACCCTTATCCAATAGATCCATGATATGGCCATGGGCTATCTTGGCCGGATAACAGGCTGTCTCACTGGGTATGGAACTAATCCCCCCTTCATAGACCTTGCGGCTGGATTGGCTGGAAAGCACCACCTCAAAGCCCAGCTGGGTGAAAAAGGTATGCCAAAAGGGGTAATTTTCATAAATATTGAGCACCCTGGGGATTCCCACCTTACCCCGGTAGGCCCGCTCCGGGGGCAAAGATTTATAGGAAAAGATCCTTTTATATTTGTATTGGTAGAGATTGGGAAGCCCCTCGCCACCCTTCCTGATCCCGGCCCCCTTTTCACAGCGGTTCCCCGTTATATACCTGGTCCCAGCGGAAAAGGTGTTTATTGTCAGGGAACAATTGTTGCCACAGCGGCCACAGCGGGCCGTCTTGGTTACATAGCTAAAGGTGGACAAGTCCGCCGGGGAAAGGAGGCTGGATTTTTGCCCCCTTGCCGCCCCTTCCTTGGCCAGGAGGGCTGCCCCAAAGGCCCCCATCAGGCCCGGGATACTGGGCCGAATCACCCTTCTGCCCAAGATAAGCTCAAAGGCACGCAGGATGGCATCACCATAAAAGGTACCACCCTGGACCACAATATTCTTGCCCAAATCCTGTGGGTCCTTAACCCGAATTACCTTGTGGAGGGCATTTTTAATCACTGAATAAGCCAGGCCCGCGGCAATGTCCCCAACACTGGCCCCTTCCTTTTGGGCCTGCCTGACCTTGGAATTCATAAAGACAGTACATCTGGAACCCAAATCCACCGGGTTTTTAGCCAAGAGCCCCTCGGCTAGGAAATCCTCCACCGACATATTCAGGGAGTGGGCAAAGGTTTCCAAAAATGAGCCACAGCCAGAGGAGCAGGCCTCGTTTAAAAATATACTGTCTATGGCACCATCCTTTACCCGCATGCACTTCATGTCTTGGCCGCCAATATCCAGGATAAAATCCACCTCCGGCTGAAAATACAAGGCCGCCTTGTAATGGGCCATGGTTTCAACCTCACCCATATCCACACCCAGGGCAGCCTTAATAAAGTCCTCCCCATAGCCCGTTACAGCCGAATAAGTGATCCCTTGTCCGGCCGGAAGTTTTTCGTATATCTGCCGCAAAATCTCAACTGCCAGCTCCAAGGGCTGGCCCTTGTGGTTGCCATAGTAGGAGTACAAGATATTGTTGTCCTCATCGATTAAAAGGGCCTTGGTGGTAGTAGAGCCCGCATCCAGGCCCAAATAACAAGGCCCCTCATGGGAGCGGATATCCTTATACACCACTTTAGCCGCCGTATGCCGGTCCCTAAATTCCCGCAGGTCCCTTTCCTGGGCAAAGAGTGGGGCCAGCCTTTTGATGGTGGATTCAATTTGGCCAGCGGTGAAACAACGCCGCTTCAATTCCTCAAAACTGATGGCTTGGTCCTCCGGCGCCGAAATGGCGGCCCCCTTGGCCACGAAGAGCTGTGCCTCGGAAGGTACCAATACCTCAGCAGCGGCCAGGTTTAATGTGTCAATATACCTTTGGCGCAGCTCTGGCAAGAAGTGTAAGGGGCCACCCAAAAAGGCCACCTTGCCCCTAATGGGCCGGCCACAGGCCAAGTTGGATATGGTCTGGCTCACCACCGCCTGCAAGACCGAGGCGGCAATATCCTCCCGGGGGACACCTTGGTTGATGAGGGCTTGGACATCGGTTTTGGCAAAAACCCCACAGCGCGAGGCAATGGGGTAAATGGTACTGTGCCCCCTGGCCAGCTCATTTAGCCCCTGGGCATCGGTTTCCAGGAGGGCCGCCATCTGATCGATGAAGGCACCGGTCCCACCGGCACAGATACTGTTCATCCTTTGTTCCACATTGCCGGCCAAGTAAGTTATCTTGGCATCCTCCCCACCCAACTCGATGGCCACATCTG
>JAAYSG010000087.1 GCA_012518435.1 Bacillota bacterium | reverse complement strand
GTGTCCAGGGCCTCTTGGATGGTCTTGATGGCAGCATCGGCGGCTTTTTGGGTGGAAACATCAATGCCCTCCCCGGCGCCGATGGTGATTTCCGTTATGGTTGGATTCCCACTCCCATCATCACCTATGCCACCTGCTATGGTGAAAAATACCACTGAATTATCAAGGGGGTCGACGAAGGATCCGCCGCCTTCTGTATCCTCCTCCCAAACCCCGGCTACTTTGCCATCGCTGTCTAACAATACGGTTTGCCCATTGAAGCTACCAGTACCAGCCTCTATGGTATATTTCCCCGGTGCCAACTTTACACCTTCGGTAATTGCCGCAGTGGCCATGGCGGTGATGGATTCGACATTATCTTCAACAACCTCTACCGTCACCTCACCGGAAACCACGGGATCGCCGAATTCGAATTTCTTATCCTCCGCCGCCGCCGTTGCATTTTCCACATCATCAATGGCTACGGCCTCTGCTAGTACTGTGTATTCTGTGCCATCTTCACTGAGGGCGACGATTTCGCCATCTTTATTGGCCAGGCCGAATTTGGCGGTCTTATTATCGCCCCACTCAAACTCATCGAATTTTACCACATTGAATTTCCCGCCGTCGGCCATGGCAGTGTCTTTCAATTCTAAACCAGTTGTATCGACTTCAACCCCAAACTGGGCCCCGGGGTTCCCGGAAACCTTGAGGGCATCGGCCCCCATGGCCCCAATTTCCAAGGTCATGTTTTGTCTTTCATTGGCCCCTATGTGGAAAATACCCTTGAAGGTTCCAACGAGGAGTTCCTTGGTGTTAAATTCCGTGGTGTCGGCAATACGGGTCAGTTCCGTTGCCAGTTGGTCCATTTCCTTTTGGATCTCTAACCTGTCTTCATAGGTGTTGGTATCCGTGGCCGATTGCACCGCCAGTTCCCGCATCCGCTGCAGGATACTGTGGGTTTCGTTCAGGGCTCCTTCCGCCGTCTGAATCAAGCTGATGGCATCCTGGGCGTTGCGCACCGCTTGGTTGAGGCCCCGGATCTGGCCCCGCATTTTTTCGGAGATGGCCAGGCCGGCGGCGTCATCGGCGGCCCGGTTAATCCGAAGCCCCGAAGATAACCTCTCCAAGCTCTTGGTCATGGCATTGTCCGTCTGCCCCAGGGATTGCCAAGCGTTTAGGGCACTGATGTTGTGGTTGATTCTCATTCTCTTCATCCTCCTTGATGAATTTTGTTTTTTACCCCTTTGCCTCCTTGCATTGGGGTTTTGGGGGCCCTTTCCCCTCCCCCGCCCTTTTCCGGTCGGCCGCACCGGGTAAAGGGTGGGGGGAGTGTTGGTGGCTCCTATTTTATGTATCGGAAGCGGGGGGGATTATCCTTATCCCGCCAAAGGACCTTTAGGGGGAAAATGGGGAGTTTAGCTCCTGTTTTCTCCGCATTTCTTTGTGCTTTACCTATTTTTCAAGTTTAGGAATGGCGGGGGAAGGGAGAGGGGTTTTCTGTTTCCCAGGGGTATGAAGTGGGATGCACGGGTCGGCACGGGGGCCGACCCCTACGGACCGGTGGTAAGTAGCGTTAGAGCCCGTAGGGGGCGGTCCCTGTACCGCCCCGTTGGCCCCTGCGCCACATGGGGACACTAAATTAACCGGTGCGCGGGTCAGCACGGGGGCCGACCCCTACGATGTATAGGATGAGGAGGGGGAAAAGGAGAGGGGTTTTCTGTTTCCCGGGGGTATGAAGTGGGATGTGCGGGTCGGCACGGGGGCCGACTCCTAGGATGGCCGGGATGAGGGGTCCGTTGCTTTAGGCTCTCTATTTTCCCTTTGCCTAGATTCCATCATCTGGCCAATTTTATCCAGATTGGCCGTTACGGACCGGGCGGCCCGGAGGTTTTCGGCCTGGATGGCCTCGTAGACTTCTTTGCGGTGGATGGACAGCTCCCGGGGGGCGTCGATGCCAATGCTTACCTGCTCCCCCTGGATACCCAGGATGGTAATTTCTATATTATCGCCGATGATTATTTTTTCCTCAATACCCCGGGTGAGAATAAGCATGGGGTCATCTCCTTTGCTTGCCGGGAAAAAACCTGCAGGCCATCTTTGGCATCACTTATTCACGGCTTTTTTCCTCCCCATGGGGGGAAAGAGGTGGTATTTCCGGGGCCATTGGTCCCCCAAGAAGGCCTGGACCCCTAATTTTTTCTCCCTGTTAATGACAATGGGGGCCTGGAGGTTGGCGGTTATTTTTTCCAGCTCCGGGGATAAAACCAAAATAATGTAAATGAGGGCGGCGTCCTTTACCTCCAGGTCTAGCGGAGCTAGTTCCTCCGGGGGGAAGTGGGGGTTGTAGCTGGTTAAAAAACGAGTGGGTTGGGCCACTGCCAAGGCCAGCTGGGGCATATCCACCCCCTGGAGCCAGGCTAGGGGGGCCTCGTGGGGGCGTTGGAGCAACACAAAGCGGTGGCAGTCTTCAAAGCCGGGTATGCCCTTGGGGAAGGTGATGATGCCATTTTTTTCAATGGGGATGGTGCCAAAATGGGGGGTGCTTAGCTTCATGGGGGGTCCTCCTTTTTTTATCCTCAAGGCGGGGGCGGTTCTTTGTTTCTGCGGGGGCTTCTTCCCTTGGGTTGGGCCTTTGCCGCCGGGCTCCACAACCCTCGCCACCCTTCACCCTTAGTATGGGAACATTTTAGGGTTTTTACAAGGGCGTTAGGCCCGCCGGTCTAATCGGGCTTCAATTTCAACCTTGGCCTTTTGGCGCATATAGACCCGGACGTGTCCCCAGGTGAAGTGGCCCTCCACCCGGGCCGGGGTATAGGCACTGCTGGTGCCGCCGGGTTCAAAATCAATGGCCAGTCCCCCGGGGTTAACCTTAATGCGGGGGGGATGGGTGGGCCAGCAACTTATGTTTAGGTCCGCCTTACTAAAGGCGGCCTCCCGGGCAATGGCGGCGATGGCATCCTCACCGCTATAAAAGCGGGTTAGGCGATCCCCTTCCTGGGCCTTCTTTTTTATTCCCTTTAGGGCTGCTGCCTGTCCCTTCTGGGCGGTGTAGTCGGCAAAGTGGCGCCGTTGGCGGTAGCCCAATTGGGCCCACACATGGGTTTGGTCTATGGTAAGGCGGGGTTCTTCCCGCTCTAGAATTACCCGGGGATAGGTGGTTTGGCGGGGGAGATGGGGAATATGGGTGTGGGTGTCAAGCCGGGGCCAGGTTTGCTTGATACCGATGAGGGCGTGGGTGGTGTGTATTTTTAGGTGAGGCATTGGTTAACACCCCATTTTTGTTTAGTGCCAAGGGGGGGAGGGTCTTCCCTTTTCGGCCGGGGGGGGGAAGACACCCCCTGCCCTAGCGGAGGAAATCCAGGAGGCTGGGCTGGATGATGCGGGCCCCGGCGCTGAGGGAGGCCAAGTAGACGTTTTCTTGGTTTTTAAGGTTGATAATGGTTTCGGCCAGGTCGGCATCTTCTATTTCCGACAAGAGGCGGGTGTAGTTCAGTTGGGAATCCGACAGGCGTTCCTTAACCAATTCCAAGCGGTTGGTGCGGGCCCCCACCTCGGCCCGGATACTGAGGATGTGTTCCAGGGCCTCGTCCAGATGGGTCAAGGAATCATCGTAGGTTCCCTCACCCTCGCCGGCCAGGAGATCCCGGAGCTGGGCCAAAATTTCCAGCATGCCGCTTGCGCCAAAGCCGGCAAACTTGCCAAAAACCCGATCTCCGGTGACACTATAGGGGATGACAATATTAACACCGATCTCCAGCTTTTGTTCAATTATTGTCCCCACATACTTGTATTCCCCCTCCTCCGGTGGGGGAAAGGGCTGTGTCTGGGTATTGTTGCCGGCAAAGATATAGCGGCCGGCAAAGTTGGTATTGGCCACTTGGCGCATTTCCTCCAAAAGTTCGGCCACTTCCTTGCTCAGGGCCTTGATGGATTCGGCATCCATGGTGCCGCCGGCCCCGTAGACGGCCAGTTCCTTGGCCCGGTGGAGAATATCGGTGGCGCTCTCCAGGGCACTGTCGGTATTTTCCAACCAGGCGGCGGCGGAATCGGCGTTTTTTCTGTATTGTTTTAGGCCGGCCAGGTTGGAGCGCAACCCCATGCCCAGGACCAAGCCGATGGGATCATCGGAGGGGCAAGATATTTGTTTGCCGGTGGAGAAACGGTTTTGGGTCCGCTCCAGGCGGGACAGGTTGCTGTTTAGGTTGCGGAGAAAATTGTTGATGAGCATGGAGTTTGTTACACGCATGGGTTTGCACCTCCGCTTGTGATTGGGTTGGGGGATGGGCGATTGAGGGCCCCCCCGGGTTATCATTTATGGATGCACGGGACGGCACGGGGGCCGTCCCCTACGGAACTTGATGCCGGTGCACGGGACGGCACGGGGGCCGTCCCCTAGGGAACTTGATGCCGGTGCACGGGACGGCACGGGGGCCGTCCCCTAGGGAACTTGATGCCGGTGCGCGGGACGGCACGGGGGCCGTCCCCTACGGAACTTGATGCCGGTGCACGGGACGGCACGGGGGCCGTTT
>JAAYSG010000086.1 GCA_012518435.1 Bacillota bacterium | reverse complement strand
GTCCCACGGGATCCCGGCGTCATTCATCGGGTAAACCATTTCGGGGCGGTACGGGGACCGCCCCCTACGGGTTCCGGCGGGGGTTCTATCGCAAATCGTAGGGGCCGACCCCTGTGTCGGCCCGTATCCCGTCCCCACCGGGTTTTGGCGTTATTCACCGGGTAAACCATTTCGGGGCGGTACAGGGACCGCCCCCTACGGGTTTCAATGCCAATTATCGGATAAATTGGGGGGATTGACGGGGCGGTACAGGGACCGCCCCCCACGGGATTCCAACACAATTCGTAGGGGCCGACCCCCGTGTCGGCCCGCGTTCCCGTCCCACGGGATCCCGGCGTCATTCATCGGGTAAACCATTTCGGGGCGGTACGGGGACCGCCCCCTACGGGTTCCGGCGGGGGTTCTATCGCAAATCGTAGGGGCCGCCTCCTACAATATATTCCACCCCCATGGCAGGATTAGGGCCCGGAGATGTCGAAACCAATAGCATTACATATTACATACTGCGGGGGAACGGCTGTGGTGAAACACTTTAAAAACGGCTTTATCTTGCTTTTAACCATTGTGCTTGTAAGTTCAATATTGTACTTGGCCCTCAATAATGCCAGCAAACGGAGTTTGGCCGCTGGTATTGAACGGAGCCTGCAATTAAATGCCGAGGCCGATGGGTACCTGGCGGCGGGCAAGTATAATGAGGCCCTGCCGCTCCTTTTGGAATCTCTTTCCTTAAACAGGCTTAACCCCACCACCCATGCCTATCTGGGGCTGGTGTACAACCGCCTGGGCCAATACCAGGAGGCCTACGAATACTTTGTCCAGAGCTTTAACATGGGGGGCTTATCGCCGGAGGTGGCCTATGAGTTATCGGAACTCTTCTTTCGCAGCGGCCATTACCAAGAAGCCATTGTCTATTTGCGGGATACCATGGCGGAGTTCCCCGACCGGCGGGATTTATCTTTGCAGTTGGGCAAGGCCTATTGCCTGAGCGGCGATTACAAGCGCTCTATTAAAACCCTGGAAGACCTGTTAACCGATGAGGAATATGAGGTACCGGCGGAAATATATAAGTACCTGGGTTTGGCCCATCATGCCCGGGGAAAGGAAAAGGAAGCAAAGGGCTATTACCGCCTGTATTTGCAGGAGACGGGTGGGGTAGCGGAGGGTTCCGCCGCAGAGCTACACTCTTTAATTTGGGGGGATGATGGAGATGCCTAGGGGGAAATGGAAGTTTTTTAGCTGGCGCACCCTAATGGTTTTTGGCTTCCTTGTGGCCGTGGCCTACATCCCCCTGGCTGTACGCCTGCGGGTTTTAGATTATGTGGCTCCCATTGAAACCTGGCCCTGGTTCTTATCCGGAGAGGTATATGATCTACTGGCCCAGTTTCGCCTGGAGGTTTTGCTGGGCATTACCACCTGCCTAACCATGGTGGCCCTTTTGTACTATTACTATAAGCATGACGAGGGGGGAATTGCCCCCAGCTATTTAGATTACCCCACGGCGGCCTTTGCCGCCCTCATTGCCCTTTCGGCCCTGGCCAGCCCCTATATCCACATGGCCTTTTGGGGCTTTTACGAGCGGGGGGAGGGGGCCGTGGCCTACTTTTGCTATCTATTACTCTTTATGATAGCCGCCACCTGCCTTAAGGGTGATGGAGATAAGAGGGTAATATTTTATGGCATCTTGGCGGCGGGGGTTATCCAGGCCCTGGTGGCCGGGGGGCAGTACCTTGGTTACGATTTTCTCCAGTCGGATTTTTACCGGCCTTTTCTTATCCCGGCGGAATATGTGCATCTATTGGAGGAGGGGGCGGAGCTTAAGGCCCGGATAACAACCAAGGCCTATGGCTTTACCTATAATCCCAACTATTTGGGGGGCTATATGGCCATGCTCTTTCCCATGGGCCTGGTGCTTTACCTTTATTCATCCTCCCTTTACCTTGCGGCGGCGGCCCTAGTGGCTGTGCTGCTCTTTGGGCTGGGCCTGGCGGCGGCCCTTAGCAGTGGGGCCTTTTTGGCCCTGGGCATGGCCCTTATTATTCTTTTCTTCCTTATCCTGCGGGATATCAAGTTTTTTTACAAGAGGCTAATTCCCCTTTTGCTTATAATTGTCTGCCTAAGCGTGTATGCCGGCCCCCAGCTGGGAGATCTCATCCAGGGGCAGGTGAAGAAATTAAGGGCCAGTTACTCCCTGTTGCTGGACCGGGAGGGGGAGGAGGCCGAGCCCAACTTGGGTGTGAAGGCAGATTTCCCCCATGTAAAGGTGGGTGAGCCCCTTAGCTTGGCAATAGAGCGCCACCCCTTAGATTCTTTGGCCAGCGGGCGGGGCTACATCTGGCGAAAATCCGGTGAGTTGTTGTTGCAAGAAAACCTCCTCTTGGGTTCCGGCCTGGATACCCTTTTGTATAATTTTCCCTTCTGGACGGCGGACCGGGCCTCCAGCCGCCGGGTGGGTCTTTTGGTGGATAAGCCCCACAATACCTACCTGCAGATTGGCCTGGGTGTGGGCTTGCCGGGCTTATTGCTTTACCTTTATATGCTGGGCTTGCATTTTGTTAATTATATACGGGTTTATTGGCGGCGGGGGGTGCAAAACAGCACCGATGCCGTTATGCTGGCCATTTTTGCCGGCTGGCTGGCCTATTTGTTCCAGGGCCTGAGCAACGATAGTGTCCTTTCCAACGCTCCGGTCTTTTGGGTGGCCTTTGGCCTCAGTGTAAATTATGTGCAGAAGCACCTACCCGAACTAGCCGCCCCGGCGGTGGCCGCGGGCAAGGATGATAAAAGGAGTAAGGGGAGGGGGAAAAAGACGGCCAAGGGCGAGGGGCCCAGCCGAAAGAGGAAATAATTAAACCCCAGGCCCTGCCTCCACGGCTTAATATGGATGGACATAGTGCCCCGGGATAGGTCGCCCGTTGTGGAATGCCACGGCAAATCGTCGGGGCCGACCCCCGTGTCGGCCCGTGCGCCCGTTCCCACCGGGTTCCCCACGCAATTCGTAGGGGCCGACCCCTGTGTCGGCCCGCGCGCCCCGTTTCCACCGGGTTCCCCGCACAAATCGTAGGGGCCGACCCCCGTGTCGGCCCGCGTTCCCGTCCCCACCGGGTTCCCCGCGCAAATCGTATGGCCCGACCCCCGTGTCGGCCCGTGTCCCCGTCCCCGTCGGATTCCAACGTCATTCACCGGGCAAACCGTTTCGGGGCGGTACAGGGACCGCCCCCTACGGGTTTTGGCGGGGGTTTTCCGCGATTCGTAGGGGACGGCCCCCGTGCCGTCCC
>JAAYSG010000085.1 GCA_012518435.1 Bacillota bacterium | reverse complement strand
GGGGCCGCCCCCTACGAATTGCGCCGGGATCCGGTGGGACGGAACGTGGGGGCTCCGACATACCGGTACCTAAACCATTATGTGATATAATTTGGGAGCAAGTTAAAATTACCCCTACCCCCTAGGAGATGATAAACATGAAACACCTTAAACGCCTGCTGGGTAAAGCAATACACCAATGGCAAATGATTGCCCAAGGAGACCAAATTGCCGTGGCCCTATCCGGCGGCAAAGACAGCAGCCTTTTACTATACCTGCTCACCCAACTTCAAAAAAGCGCCCCCGTCAACTTCAGCCTCACCGCCCTGCACATCGACATCGGCTGGGGGATGGATACCGCCCCCCTCCATTCCTTTTGCCAAAATCTAGGGGTAAAATTGCAGGTGGAAAAAACCCAGATCGCCGCCATCCTCAACCAGCGGGGGGAAAAAAACCCCTGCTCCCTCTGCGCCAACATGCGCCGAGGTGCCCTTTACAGGAAGGCCTGCAGCCTGGGTATCTCTAAGGTGGCCCTGGCCCACCACCTGGACGATGCCATTGAAACCCTCCTCCTCAACATGTTTTACGCCGGTTCCCTAAAGAGTTTCCAGCCCCTATCCTACCTGGACCGGACCAAGGTCACAATCATCCGCCCCCTTATTTACCTGCCAGAGGAAGAAATTGCCACAGCCGCCGCCCGCCTCCAAATTCCCGTCCTGGCCAATCCCTGCCCCCACAGTGGCCACACCAGCCGCCAAGATATGAAGGATCTGATCAAGCAATTGGAAGTAAAAATCCCCCGCATCAGGCAGAATCTCCTCTCCGCCCTGCGGGGGGGCGCAAAAAATAAGTTATGGGCCGCCATCCCTAAAGAAGGGGAAACTCAAAGGCCCGGCCCAAAAGACTATCTCTGCTGACCACACTCTGGGGGGCCAAGAGCATTCCCGGGCGCAGAATGGATCCCCCGGCCACAATGGTATCCTCACCCACAATGGCTCCCTGCACCACAACCCCCCGCCCCAGGTAACAATTGGCCAAAAGGAGGCTATCCTCCACCACCGTCTCCCCATCCACCTGGGTCCCCGGGCCCAAGACCGATCCTTGCACCCGCACCCCCGCCCCCAGCTGCACCCCAGCACCCAAAACCACCGGCGGCACCAATTCTACACCGGCCCTTACCTCCACCCCCTGGCCCAACCAAATGCCCGGGCTTTCCTCCACCCCGGCGGGCTTCAACCCGGCCCTGCCGGAAAGGATATCCCGGTGGACGCGAAAATAAGCCGTTGGATTTCGCACCTCCTGCCAGTAACCCACCACGGGAAAACCATAAACCGGAATAGCCATCTTAAGGAGGCCGGGGCAAACCCCCTCCTCTCGCCCAGTCATAAGGCGGGGAATGAGCTGCCTTGCCGCAGTCGGTTCCAAAATATACAAGCTGCCGGCAGCCTGGGCCATCTCCCCCGCCACCGGGGCCCCGGGCAAAACCTTGATAACCCGCCCTAACCCATCGGTAAAAATAAGATAGCGATGCCGTTCCCGGGAAACGCTATGAAGAAAAAGGGTGGCTCCACTTTCCCGCTCTTGATGAAAGGACAGGGCCTGGCACAGGTCTATGGCGGTAATTAAGGGCCCCATAAGCACAATTAGGGTAGAATCCAGCAGGAGCTCCCCTTGCGCAAACACACTGGTCTCCTGGGGGTTGACCAGGCTATACTTCAAGCCCCCCCATCTGCCCAGAATCTCCTCCAGTTCCCGCCCCTTGCCCTTGGGCGCCACCACCACCAGCTCCCTTATCCCCGCCTTGGCAAAGAAGGAAAGCTGGTAATCCAATAAACTGCCATTGGCCAGGGGGAGGGTGGCCAGGGAACGGCCCTGGGTAAGGGAGCGCAAGCCCTCCTCTTTTTCCGAACAAATTATTAAGCCCCGCAATTGCAGTCCCCCTTCCCAGGTCTGTAATTATCATATTCGCCACCGGCCCCTAAGGTGAAAATATAATTTACCCGGGGCCCGTCCCGCCCCCATGGCCGGAAAAATTTGCTTGACAGCCCCCCGTCCCATATGATATTATTTTCAGCGACAAGAGAATACAGCGCTAACACAGGCTCTTATCCAGAGAGGTGGAGGGACTGGCCCAGTGAAACCTCGGCAACCAACCGCTCATTCGCGGCCCGGTGCCAATTCCAGCAGGATGAAATCCTGACAGATGAGAGTGTGGGTAATACAGTGGTATGTATTCTGCCCCTCCGTCTGTCGGAGGGGTTTAATTTTTGCCCCAAAGGCAGGGCCCCCAAAATTATTCAAAGGAGGTCTGCATGATGATAGAAGTAAAAAACCTGGGCAAGGATTTCATTACCCCCCAGGGAAAACTAACCGCACTGCGAAACATATCCTTTACCGTTACCAAGGGCGAGGTGTTTGGCATCATGGGGCCCTCCGGCGCTGGAAAGAGCACCCTGGTCCGTTGCCTAAATTTTTTAGAACGCCCCACCAGCGGAACTGTCCGGGTTGCCGGCCAAGATCTGGCCACCCTCAATCCTAGGGAACTGGCCCGGGCTCGCCAGCAAATAGGTATGATCTTTCAGCACTTTAACCTTCTTAAATTAAAAACAGTGGCCCAAAACATAGCCTTCCCCCTGGAAATAGCCCAGTGGCCCCGGGAGGACATAAAAAAACGCGTCGCCGAACTGCTTGACATAGTGGGCCTAACAGACAAGGCCCGGGCTTATCCCCACCAGCTTTCCGGTGGGCAAAAACAGCGGGTGGGCATTGCCCGGGCCCTGGCCTGCCGGCCCCGGCTCCTTTTATCCGATGAAGCAACATCGGCCTTGGATACCGAAACAACCCAATCTATCTTGGAGCTGCTCCAACATATAAATCGCGATTTAGGAGTTACCATAGTCATCATCAGCCACGAATTAGCCGTTATTCAACAAATTTCTCACCGGGTTGCTGTTCTTTCCGAGGGAAAATTGGTGGAAATTGGCCCGGCCGCCGATATTTTCACCCGGCCCCATGCCACCGCCACCAAGCGCCTCATCACCATGAACAGCCCGGCCCAAGGGACCCGCCCCCTCAGGGGAGGGGCCCAGCCGGCCCTGGCAAAGAGGGGGGTGATATAAGGTGTCTAAGCTCCTAGCCGATAGTGCCTTGCAAAACCTAATTTTAACCGCTACCGGGCAGACACTCTACATGGTAGCCCTTTCCCTGGGCATCGCCATAGCCGTGGGGGTTCCCACGGGGGTACTTCTGGTCATCAGCACCCCAGGGCATATTCTCCCCCGCCCCCGCCTCCATGCCATTTTGGGCAGCATTATCAACACCGGGCGCTCCATTCCCTTTGTCATCCTTCTCTTTCTCCTCATGCCCCTGACAAAGGTCCTGGTGGGCGTTTCCATCGGCACCAAGGGAGCCATCTTCCCCTTGGCCGTGGCCGCCATACCCTTTGTGGCCCGCATTGTGGAAACCTCCCTGCAGGAGCTAGACCCCGGTGTCATCGAGGCCGCCCAGTCCATGGGGGCCTCCCCCCTGCAGATAATAACCAAGGTTTTGCTGCCAGAGGCCTGGCCGGCCCTAATTTTGGGCTTTACCCTCACCGCCATCAACCTGGTGGGCTACTCGGCCATGGCCGGAGCCATAGGCGGCGGGGGTTTGGGGGATATCGCCATCCGCTACGGCTACCAGCGCTTTCGCAACGATGTCCTTTTGGAAACCGTAGTAATCCTGATTATATTAGTGCAAATTACCCAATCCCTCGGCAATAAACTGGCCCTCAGGGCCTCCCGAGGACAAAGGAGGATAAATTAAATGAACTTACGTAAACACCTTACCCTTATTGGTATAATCCTGGTTTTGGCCCTCAGCCTGGCTGCCTGTACATCCCCGGCCCAGCCGGGGGGAGATGACGATGGGGCCGATGCCCCGGAAACCGTAACCCTCAAGGTAGGGGCCACCACCACTCCCCATGCCGAAATTCTGACCTTTATCAAGCCAGAATTGACCGCAGAAGGCATAGACCTTGATGTGCAGGAGTTTAGTGATTACGCCCAATTAAACCCCGCCTTGGATAGTGGGGAGCTGGATGCCAACTACTTCCAGCACATACCCTACCTGGATTCCTATAATGAAGGAACCGGCTCCGACCTAGTAGTCATGGCCGGAGTGCACATTGAACCCCTGGCCATCTATTCCGAAACCATCACCGACATCGGTGCTATCCAAGAAGGTGCGGTCGTGGCCATTCCCAACGATGCCACCAACGGCGGCCGGGCTCTGCTACTCTTGGAAAAGGCCGGACTCATCACCCTAACCGACGGTGCCGGCCTAGAGGCCACCATCCTAGATATCAGCGACAACCCCAAAAACATAGATATCATGGAGCTGGAGGCCGCCTCCCTGCCCCGCACCCTGGGGGAAGTGGATGTGGCGGTAATTAACACCAACTATGCCCTGGAGGCCAATTTAAATCCTCGGGAAGACGCCATTTTTATTGAAGACAAGGATTCTCCCTATGTCAACGTACTGGTGGTGCGGGCCGAGGATAAGGATAATGAGGATTTACAGAAACTGGCCCAGGCCCTCAACACCGAAGCCGTACGAAATTTTATCAATGAAAATTACGGCGGGGCTGTTGTACCGGCATTTTAAAGTGGGTAAGATATGGCTTATGCAGGAAAACGGGAGGGGGAAAATACCCCATCCCGTTTTTTTATGGGGCGCGGGGCGGCACAGGGGCCGCCCCCTACGAATTGTGGGGCCATTGTAAAAACGTAGGGGATGGCCCCCGTGCCATCCCGGGTTCCCGGAAAATATATTGCCCGGCGCATTGGGGCGAAACGGGGGAACGGGGCGCGGGGCGGCACGGGGATGGCCCCCGCGAATTACACGGTGGACCAACGCAAAAACGTGGGGGATGGCCCCGTACGAATTACGCGGTGGACCAACGCAAAAACGTAGGGGATGGCCCCCGTGCCATCCCGGGTTCCCGAAAAATATGTTGCCGGCGCAATGGGGCGGCATGGGGCGCGGGGCGGCACGGGGATGGCCCCCGCGAATTACGCGGTGGACCAACGCAAAAACGTGGTGGATGGCCCCGTACGAATTACGCGGTGGACCAACGCAAAAACGTAGGGGATGGCCCCCGTGCCATCCCGGGTTCCCGAAAAATATGTTGCCGGCGCAATGGGGCGG
>JAAYSG010000084.1 GCA_012518435.1 Bacillota bacterium | reverse complement strand
TTGGATTTAAGTGCTTGGTATCGCCGCCGTTTTTCGGCTGTTGCCGTTGGTATTACAGGGAGCACCGGAAAAACCACGACCAAGGAAATGGTGGCTGCGGTTTTGGGTCAATCCTTTCGGGTCCATAAAAGCAAAGGAAATTACAATACCGAAATTGGCATCCCCCTGACAATTTTTGCCCTAAGGCCCGAGCAAGAAATTGCTGTATTGGAGATGGGAATGCGGGGGCTTGGCCAAATTCGCCACCTATCCCAGGTGGCGGCACCCCAAATTGGGGTGATAACAAATATTGGTTTGACCCACCTGGAACTTCTGCAAACAACAGAAAACATTGCCCGGGCCAAGGGCGAGCTCTTGGAGGAACTACCTGCCACCGGGACAGCCATTCTAAATGGTGATGATATGAGATTACGGCGCTTGGGCCAGAATTTTTCCGGTCAGGTCCTTTTTTATGGCCTTGGGGAAGAAAACGATTTTAGAGTCTTGCAAGTTCGTAGCCATGGAAAGAGGGGAATTAGCTTTACTGCCAGGACCCCGGGGGGGGTTGGGGAGATGGAATTACCTTTGCCGGGGCGGCATAATGCTATAAACGCCCTGGCAGCACTGGCTGTGGGTCATTGTTTTGGCATGAGCCTTTCCGATATGGCCCGGGGACTTAAGGGATTACAACCGTCCACAATGCGCCTTGCCATTTCCTCCACCTTGGCTGGAGTGACCATTATCAATGATGCTTACAATGCTAACCCCACCTCGATGGAAAGTGGCCTTCTGACACTGATGGAGATGAAGGGTTTGGGAAGGACAGTTGCTGTATTGGGTGATATGTTGGAACTGGGCCCGGTCGCTGCCACTGCCCATAGGGAAGTGGGGGAGATGGCGGCCAGGCTGGGGGTGGATCTACTACTGACCATAGGCAATTGGCGGGAAGAAATACTGGCCGGGGCCCAAGGGATGGGGATGTCCCAGGGGAATTGCCGGGCCTTTGGCAATAAGAAAGAGCTGGTGATATTTTTACAGAAATGGCTTCAGCCCGCCGATACCGTATTAATCAAGGCCTCCCGGGGAATGCAATTGGAAGACATTGCCGCAGAATTACACAGCCTAGGTGATGATAAGACCGGAGGTTAAGAAGATGTACAGCCAGATTATTTTTGCAGCAGTTAGTGCCTTTCTCCTTTGTACAGGCTTTGGGCCCTTGGCCATAATATATTTGCAGCGCCTCAAGGTGGGCCAAAACATACGGGATCAGGGACCACGACGGCATCAAGCCAAGGCTGGAACTCCCACCATGGGTGGACTGGTAATTATCTTTGCCTTTACTTTGACCACCCTCTACTTTGCCCCAAAAAATGCCTTTACCCTTTTGGCCTTGGGGTTTACCCTGGGCTATGGAATCCTGGGTTTTTGGGATGATTTTAAAAAACTAGCCCTTGCTAATTCCCTGGGACTGCGGGCCAGGGAAAAGCTCTTGGGGCAGTTTGGTTTAGCAGCCATTTTGGCACTGTGGGTTATGGGGCAGCCGGGACTGGGAACCTGGGTCCTTCTGCCCATTGTGGGGGCCCGCTTGGAACTGGGTTATTGGTATATTCCCTTTGTCCTGGTGCTGATTGTTTTTATATCCAATGCCGTCAATCTTACCGATGGTCTGGATGGTTTAGCCGCCGGCACCACCACCATTGCCCTCCTGGCCTATGTTCCCATCACCTTGTCCCAGGGCCGCTGGGAATTGGCCATTTTTGCTGGGTCGGTGGCAGGTGCCTGCTTGGGCTTTTTGTGGTTTAATAGTTACCCAGCCCAGATATTCATGGGGGACACCGGCTCCCTGGCCCTGGGTGGCGCCTTGACCAGCATTGCAGTTTTGACGAAAACGGAGTTATGGTTGGTGCTTATCGGTGGTATTTTCGTTTTGGAGGGACTGTCGGTCATTATTCAGGTTATTTTCTATAGAATTACAGGAGGGAGAATATTTCGTATGAGCCCCATCCACCACCATTTTGAATTGGTCGGTTGGCCCGAAAACAGGGTGGTGATAAGGTTTTGGATCTTGGGCGTGGTACTGGCCCTTTTTGGGGTGGGGATATGGTATTACTCCTGATATTACCCGGCATGGGAGGGAGGCGGTGAGAAGAGGTGGACTTTAGTGCTGCAAAGGTGGTTGTTGTTGGCCTGGGTAAAAGTGGAGTAGCCGCCGCTGGTCTCTTAAATAGGCTGGGGGCCCGGGTGGTGGCCACCGATGCCCGGGATAAGGAGGAAATTGTGGCACTCGCCCCCCTTAGGGCTGAGGGGATCCGGATAATTTTGGGGGAACATCCCCTTGAAATACTTACCCATGCTGCCCTGGTGGTCGTCAGCCCCGGGGTCCCCAGAACAATACCTTTTTTGCAGGAGGCCCGGCGGCGGGGAATAGAGGTATGGAGCGAGGTTGAATTGGCATATAGGCTTTCCCCTGCCCCCATTATTGCCATTACAGGCGCCAATGGCAAGACCACTACCACGGCCTGGCTGGGGGAAATGCTAAAGGCCGGTGGTAAAAGGGTTATGGTGGCTGGCAATATTGGTACTCCTTTGACGGCTGTAATTGAAAAGGTGACGGCGGCACACCTTTTGGTGGTGGAAGTATCTAGCTTTCAGCTGGAAAGCACCCGTGAATTTCGCCCCCATATGGCTGCACTCCTTAACTTGACGCCGGATCACCTTGATCGCCATGGTAGTTTTGCTGCCTATGCTGCGGCCAAGGGGCGTATTTTTGCCAATCAGGACTCTACTGATTATTGTATTTTAAATGCCGATGATGAAGAGGTGGGAAAATTAGGGGAAAGGCTTCAGGGGCAGGTCTATCCCTTTAGCAGCCGGAGGGAACTGACCCAGGGAGCCTTTATTAAGGATGGCTCCCTGGTAATTAGGGCTGGGGGAAAACTTCATAGGCTCTGTTCTGCTGGGGAATTGGCTCTGCCGGGGGGACATAACCGGGAAAATGCCCTGGCAGCAGCCCTAATGGCTTACCTATCTGGGGTTGACCCTCAGGTAATAGCCGCTGTGTTAAAAAATTTTGCCGGTGTAGCCCATCGCTGTGAAACCGTGGCGGAAATAGATGGGGTACGATTTGTCAATGATTCCAAGGGGACCAATCCGGAGTCAACCATGAGGGCCCTTGAAGCCTTCGGGCAACCCATTATCCTCATTGCCGGGGGGAGGGCCAAGGGAAGTGATTTCGGCCAGCTGGCCAAGGCGGTTAAGGAGAGGGTAAAGAGGGTGATCCTCCTGGGTGAAGCGGCTCCTTTACTGCAAAGGGCCTTGTCTGCCGTGGGATATCGGAGTGTACTGCCAGTAGCATCCCTTAAGGATGCTGTAAGGGAAGCCTTTAGTGAGGCTGTGCCGGGGGATTGTATCCTTTTGTCTCCGGCCTGTGCCAGCTGGGATATGTTTACCAGTTTTGAGGAACGGGGTGAGGTTTTTAAGGAGGCTGTTGCCCAATTGGGAGGGGGAACCGATGAAAAAAAGGTCTAGTGCCCCGGACTTTATTATTTTTTTTGCCGCGATAACCTTACTGGGAATAGGTGTTATCATGGTTTTTAGTGCCAGCTCGGTAACGGCGGCCGGATTACGCAATGATGCCTATTTTTACTTGAAAAGGCAGGCACTGTGGGCCGGTTTGGGTGTTATTGCCATGGTGATCTTTATGAATATTAACTATAGGTTCTGGCAGCGGGCGGGGAAGTTTATTTTGGTCGTAACGATTATTTTGCTTCTTTTGGTATTGATACCAGAACTGGGCAAGGAAGGTTTGGGTGCCCGCCGTTGGCTGGAGTTAGGGCCTGTAAATGTTCAACCGTCGGAGATAGCCAAGCTCTCCCTAGTTATTTTTCTAGCAGGTTATTTAACCAACAAGGGAGAGGATATAAGGAAATTCTGGGAGGGATTATTTCCCGCCCTTCTCCTTTTGGGTGGAACCTTTCTTTTAATCCTCAAGCAGCCGGATCTGGGGACGGCGGCGGCCCTGACGGGAACCCTGGTCCTCATGCTATTTTCCGCCGGGGCCAAGTTTAGCCACTTGCTGGGACTTGGCCTGGCGGCCCTACCAGGTGTTTATTTTGCCATTGTGGGTAAGGAATATCGGGCCAGCCGTTTTCTCTCCTTCTTGGATCCGGGGGCGGACCCGTTGGGTTCGGGCTATCACCTTATCCAATCTCTTTATGCCTTGGGCTCAGGGGGCCCAGTAGGGTTAGGCTTGGGGCGCAGTCGGCAAAAATGGTATTACCTACCGGAACGGCATACAGACTTTATCTTCGCCATTATTGGGGAGGAGCTGGGTTTTCTGGGGGCAATATTTGTTTTACTTCTCTTTCTCCTTTTTGCCTGGCGGGGTTTTAGAATTGCCATTACTGCCCCAGATAATTTTGGCAGCCTCTTGGCCGTGGGGATTACCACCATGATCAGCTTACAGGCCCTTGTCAACATAGGGGTTGTAACTGGTTCCTTGCCCATAACAGGTATACCCCTTCCCCTCATAAGCTATGGGGGCTCATCCCTTTTGCCTTCTTTGGCGGGAATTGGCATCCTTTTAAACATCTCCCGCTATAGTCGAATTAGTTGAGGAGGAATCCTAGTGCGTGTTTTATTGACTGGAGGCGGTACGGGGGGACATATATACCCGGCCCTTACCTTGGCGGCTGAACTTAAAAAGGGAAACCATTCCCTCCTCTATGTGGGTACAGCCGGTGGCCTTGAACAAGAACTTGTTCCCCGGGCTGGTCTTCCCCTACGCACCATTTCGGTTTCTGGCTTGGAAAGGCGTATTTCCTTCCGGAACATACTGGCATTTTTTCGGTTGGGCAAGGGTCTTTTTCAGGCCTATCAAATATTAAGGGAATTTCGCCCTTCAGTGGTCGTGGGTACCGGTGGTTATGTAAGTGTACCGGTGGTTTTTACTGCCTCCCTGTTAAAAATCCCAACCCTGATCCATGAACAAAATGCTTTACCCGGTCTGGCAAATCGTTTTCTTTCTCGCTTTGTCCGGGTAGTTGCGGTGACTTATGAGGAATCACAAAGCTATTTCCCCCAGGCCCGGCGGCTAGTGGTGACGGGCAATCCAGTACGGGAGGAAGTATTAAACTTGACCCGGGATGAAGGGAGAATGAGGCTAAATGTTGAAGAAGGGAAGCAACTGCTTCTTATTTTTGGGGGCAGTCGGGGGGCCCGTCCCATTAATGAGGCCGTGTTGGCTGCTCTCCCAATTTTACGGGAGCAGCGGGATCTTTTCATCTACTTTATTACCGGTAAGGGAGATTATGAACGAATACGGCAGAGATTGGGGCTGGGCATAGGAAAGGAAAAAATGGGAAACATTATAATTAAACCGTATTTACATGATATGCCGGCTGGTCTGGCTGCTGCCGATTTGGTGGTGGCCCGGGCTGGGGCAACCACATTGGCAGAACTTACCGCCCGGGGGATACCTGCCATTCTCATTCCGTCACCATATGTTACTGGCAATCACCAAGAAAAGAATGCCAGATTATTGGAACGGCAGGGGGCGGCTCTTGTAATGCCAGAAAATGAACTCACGGGTTCTTCCCTAGGGCAAAAGGTGTTAAAAATACTGCAAACCCCCCAATTACAGCGACAGATGGGGAAAAACAGCTATTCCCTTGGCAAAAGGGAGGCCGGGGAGGCTTTATTAGCCCTTATTTGCAAATTGAATCCGGGGGAGTAAGGTGGGGGCCGGGGATAATTCCCTTGGGCGGCACTACCGTAACACTTCCCATTCCCTGGGCATAACATGGGATACACGGTACATTCTTTCTAACATACATTCTAGTATTTTGTGGGAAGGGGATGACAAGGGTGCTATGTCCCGAACGTCATATACATTTTGTGGGAATTGGCGGTGCGGGTATGAGTGCAATTGCCAAGGTGCTGTTGGAATTGGGCTATACCATTAGTGGCTCTGATTTAAAACCCTCCAACACCACCGAACGCCTCAAGGATATGGGCGCTGCCATCCATATTGGTCATAGAAGGGAAAATCTCAATTGCCCAGATTTACTTGTGGTCTCTTCGGCAATTCCGGAAGATAATGTGGAGGTGGTGGCTGCCACAGGACTTGGGATTCCCGTGCTCCAAAGGGGTGAAATGCTTGCCCAGCTAATGAACATGAAGGAGGGTATTGCCGTGGCGGGCAGTCATGGTAAGACAACCACTACTTCCATGATATCCCTTCTTTTGGAAAAGAACGGCCTGGACCCCACGGTTCTTATTGGTGGTGAGTTAAATGATATTGGTGGCAACGCCAAGCTGGGTAGTGGGGATTATTTAGTTGCCGAGGCGGATGAAAGTGATGGCTCCTTCCTTCGTTTAAACCCCAAGATTGCCGTAGTTACCAATATTGAAAATGAGCATCTGGATTATTATGGTAGTGAGGAAAAAATAGTGGATGCCTTTGCCACCTTTCTGGCGGCGGTGAAGGATGACGGATTTGCGGTACTTTGTGCAGATGGCCATTATATGAATAATATTATCGCCGCCACCAAGGCGCCTACCATCACCTATGCAGTCCGTAAGCAAGATGCTGACCTGTGGGCCCGGGATATCACCTTTTCCCGTATGGGCTCCAAGTGTAACATCTATGGTAGAAATGGGAAGTTGGGGAAATTGCTGCTCAATGTCCCCGGAGAATACAACATTGCCAATAGTTTAGCAGCAGTTGCCATTGGCTTGGAACTGGGCCTTCCCTTTTCCCAAATAGCCGGGGCCCTGGAGACCTTTGGGGGGGTTCACCGGCGCTTTGAATTGGTAGGTGAAGTCAATGGGGTAAGTATTGTGGATGATTATGGGCATCATCCGACGGAAATTGCCGCTACTTTGCAGGCCGCCAAGGAGGGCAATTTTAATCGAATCATTGCTGTTTTCCAGCCCCATCGGTACACACGGACCAAATATCTCTACAAGGAATTTGGCAAGGCTTTTGCTGCTGCCGACGAGGTAATTGTTACGGATATATACCCAGCGGGGGAAAAGCCTATCCCGGGGATTACCGGAGCCCTAATTGCCCAAAGCATTGGCGAAGAGGACCATAAGAAGGTGACATTTATGAAAAATTTGGCCTCTGTCCCCCTTTATCTAAAGGAAAGGGTAAGGGAAGGGGATTTAGTCCTGACCTTGGGGGCTGGTGATGTTTGGAAGATGGGTAAGGTGCTTGTGAAAAATTTGTTGGAATAGGAGGCCCACTTTTTTGGGGTATTTGCTACCGGTGGGGACAATGTATGTGGGGGGGAAGGCAGTGGCTAGGAAGGGAGGAGAAGTAATACCACTGAAACCGCGCCGAAGGCGCCCAAAGCTATGGCCCTGGCTGCTTTTCTTGGGTATTTTTATCTTGTTGGTGGGCGTATTGCTTCTTTATATTCCCGTTTTTACCCTCCAAGAGATAAGGGTTGTGGGGAACGAAAAATTGACCAAGGATGACTTGATTTGCCTTTCTTCTTTGGAAATGGGGACAAACCTTCTTCACATAAAAACGCAACAATTAAAGGAGTGGATCAAGGTATCGCCCTGGGTAAAGGAGGTTTCGGTAAGGAAGATTTTCCCGGATAAACTTTCCCTGGAGATTCGGGAAAGGACACCTTACTTTCTCTTACCCTACTACACATCTTTTTTATTTGTGGCCGAAGATGGGACTATTCTGGGCCCGGCCCCCGGCGATTTGCGGGAAGTTACCCTACCAATACTGACGGGTATAAAAATAGAAGATCCTGCGCTACCGGGACAATCTTTATATTGTCAGGGATGGGACAGCCTCATCGATGTTCTGGAAAGTATACCGTCTGATTTTCCTCTGGTAATTGTGGAGGTTAACTTATCTGGGGACAAGGAACTGGTGTTATATACCAGTGAGGGTATCCAGATCCTCTTGGGACAAGCCGTTGATGTTTCCCGGAAGCTTGCTCTAATAGAGGGGGTTTGCCGGGAGGTGAATGGCCCCCTCCAGACCATAAATGTCCGGAACGGGAAGAGGGCCCATGTGGCATTGAAGCAATATGGGGCGGAGATAAAGGAGGACCTTTCTCCCGATCTTGGCAAAAATGGTACTTAAAAAAAGGAAAACTTTTGCTGATGTTGAACTATCAGGTAACAAGATTAGTGAGGTGGGGCAAAGTCGCATTTGTCTAGAGAATATGTGGGCCTGGTGGCTGCTAATGATAAGGGAGGGAAGGGGTTATGTTGGAATTTGAAATAGAAATGGAGAACTTCGCGGAAATAAAGGTGGTTGGAGTGGGCGGCGGTGGCAATAACGCCATCAACCGGATGATAGCTGCTAATCTGAAGGGAGTAGATTTTCTTTCTGTAAATACAGATGCCCAGGCGCTGCTACTATCGGAGGCAAACCAAAAAATCCAGATTGGGGAAAAGTTGACCAAAGGCCTGGGGGCCGGGGCTGATCCCGAAATTGGCAAGAAGGCGGCGGAGGAGAGTAGGGAAAGGCTGCAACAGGCCCTGGTGGGTGCGGATATGGTCTTTATAACCGCCGGGATGGGGGGAGGGACGGGGACAGGGGCCTGCCCCATTGTGGCTGAACTGGCCAAGGAAATCGGGGCCCTGACAGTGGGTGTTGTTACCAAGCCCTTTACCTTTGAAGGTAGGAGGAGGCAGCTCCAATCTGAAAAAGGCATTGAGGACCTGAAGGAAAAGGTGGATACCCTTATTATCATCCCCAATGATCGTCTTCTAACGGTGGTGGAAAAAAGGACATCCATCATTGAGGCCTTCCGGGTTGCCGATGACGTTTTGCGGCAGGGGGTCCAGGGAATATCAGATCTCATTGCCGTACCCGGTCTTATTAACCTTGATTTTGCCGATGTTAAGACCATAATGCATAATACGGGCTCTGCCCTCATGGGAATAGGTAGGGCCAATGGTGAAAGCAGGGCTGCAGAGGCGGCAAAAATGGCTATTTCCAGTCCCCTTTTGGAGACTTCCATTGATGGTGCCAAGGGGGTTCTTCTAAATATTACCGGTGGTGAAAGCCTAGGGCTATTTGAGGTTAATGAGGCGGCGGAGATTATTGCCAATGCCGCTGATCCAGATGCCAATATTATCTTCGGTGCGGTGATCGATGAATCCCTTGAAGAGGAGATCAAGATAACTGTCATTGCAACAGGATTCGAACAACGGGCCCCAAGGGAAAAGAACATGGATGGCCTGGATATAAAACCCTTTGCCAATGGCACCCTGGATATTCCAGCCTTTTTGCGGCGAAAATAGCCAT
This sequence comes from Bacillota bacterium, assembly GCA_012518435.1. Lineage (GTDB taxonomy): Bacteria > Bacillota > DTU030 > DTU030 > DTU030 > JAAYTH01. The sequence continues at coordinate 8,033 of JAAYSG010000084.1, read as the reverse complement.
TGTTTTTCCAGGGGGTGGGGTCACTGGGGCATCTCCCAAGGCAAATGGGGGTCTGAATATTTGCCCTTGCTTTTTCCTGCCCATTCGAGGCAAAGGGACCTTAAGGGCCAAGGGCTGGAAGGTTGGTGTCTTTTAGATGTTTTTGCCTTTGAACTGGGGATTAGTGTAAAAGAAGCCGGGTGGGGTAAAAACGCCCCGCTTTTTTTATTTTTCTCCAATCCCCTTCTGACAAATTTCCGCCGGCAGAAATATTATAATGGGCATAGCCCGGGAAGAAATTTCATAAACATAATGGGAGGGACTAGTCTTGTTGCGACCTGCTTCCCGGTAGGACTTAAGGAGTGAAGGACTTGCGCTATGTTTATGTGGACTTGCTGCTCCTGATAAACTTCTTTATGAACTATATAATCCTTTATCTGACGGCCACCCTGTGCCAAATCTACTTGGTTCCTTGGCGTTTGGGGGCCGCCTCTTTATTGGGAGGTATTTACGCTCTCCTTGTACTTTTACTTTCCTTCCCCCTCTTGTCCTTGGCCCCGGTGAAGATACTTGTTTCCCTGGCCATGGTTGTCATTGCCTTCGGTCTTGCAGATTGGTTGGATTTGCTGCATCAGCTAACCTGCTTTTATCTTTTATCCTTTCTAACCGGGGGAGCAACCCTTTTTATTTTACACATTGGGCAAGCATCCTCCGATTCGGTCCCTTGGTGGTCCTTGCCTGCGGCGGTGGTGGCAAGCACCGGTGCAGGTTATCTTGTCTGGAGGCAAAGGAACCAGTATGTGGAAGGACAAAATGTGGTAAAGGTGAAAATGCGTTTTGATACCACCTGGGTGGAGGTGCAGGCCCTCATTGATACTGGGAACCGCCTGTGTGATCCTACAAGTTTGCTTCCCATTATCATAATGGAGCTTAATGCTCTAATTCCCGTACTACCGGCTGCGGTGTTAGCAATGTATAAAAGGGGCGAAATGGATTTAGGCGAAATTGTCCATTTGGAGGATCCGTGCTGGCTAAGGCGGTGTCGAATAATTCCCTTTACAAGCCTTGGAAGGGAGAGGGGACTGCTTCTGGGGATACGCCCCGATGAGGTGTGTTTTTTTCTCAAGGATCGTTGGCAACAAAGTAAACCAACCCTGGTGGGGGTGGCAAACCAGGATTTTCTGGGTCACTATCAGGCCCTCATCCCCCCATCCCTTTTTTAGCATATTACCCAAGGGGTGGAGGGGAAAGGAAAATTACGGGAATAAAAATGAGGAGGGGAAAGTGAACTGTGAGGATGGGGTTGCACTTTAGGTTATCCCTGGGTCTATTGGCGAACCGGTTAATTGAGATTTTTAGGTTGGTGGGTCACCTTTACTATATTGGTAGTAGTGAGACATTGCCCCCACCCTTGAGCAGTGGTGAGGAATATCTTCTTTTAAACCGCCTGGAGGAGGGCCAAAGTGAAGTAAAAAGCACCCTAATTGAACGCAATCTTCGCCTTGTAGTTTACATAGCAAGAAAATTTGAAAACACTGGGATCTGTGTTGAGGATTTGGTATCCATAGGAACCATTGGTTTAATTAAGGCAGTTAATACCTTTGACCCTGGCAAAAAAATTAAGCTAGCCACCTATGCTTCCCGCTGTATTGAAAATGAGATTTTGATGTGTTTGCGGAGGAATAATAAGCTGCGCTCGGAGGTATCCTTTGATGAACCCCTAAATATAGATTGGAATGGCAATGAATTATTACTATCGGATGTTTTGGGTACCGAGGGCGATATCATCTATAAAATTATCGAGGAGGAAGTTGATAAAAAGCTCCTTTATAGTGCCCTTCAAAGGCTTAATGGACGCGAAAAAAAGATTATCGAACTGCGCTTTGGCCTCAAGGGTGGTAAGGAGAAAACCCAAAAGGAGGTTGCTGAGGTCCTGGGTATTTCCCAATCTTATATATCCCGCCTGGAGAAACGGATCCTGGGCCGTTTGCGCAAGGAGATAAGGCGGCTGGAATAGGGATTTTTATCCCAGCTATGATCACCCCTCGTGTTCTGCAGGTTCTGGGGGAAATTTTATTGAAACAGATAAAATTAGTAAAAAAAGAAAATAAATGGCCATCTTTTCCCCGTGGTATAAAAATAAGCATGGGAGGCAATACTTCTTAATGATAAAAACAAACTAGCGGCAAAGGCAAAGGAGATTACCGGATGCTGCTCAACAAGGTTGAAATTTGTGGGGTAAATACTGCTAAATTGCCTGTGCTTTCCAACAGTAAGATGCGGGAACTTATTTTAGCTATGCAAAATGGAGATACCAGTGCCAGGGAAAAGTTGGTCAATGGTAACCTTCGCCTTGTCTTGAGTGTGATCCAGCGCTTTAATAACCGGGGCGAATATGTGGATGACTTATTTCAGGTGGGCTGTATTGGCTTGATGAAGGCTATAGATAATTTTGATCTGGGGCAAAATGTAAAGTTTTCCACCTATGCTGTACCAATGATCATAGGGGAAATAAGACGTTACCTCCGGGATAATAATCCTATTCGGGTGAGTAGGTCTCTGCGGGATATTGCCTATAAAGCCCTGCAGGTGCGGGATAATTTGATCAACAAATGCTCTAGGGAACCCAGTATTACCGAGGTTGCCCGGGAATTGGAAATACCCCGGGAGGAAATTGTCTTTGCCCTGGATGCCATTCAGGAACCCATTTCCCTGTTTGAGCCAATTTACCACGATGGTGGTGACCCGATTTTTGTTATGGATCAAATTAGTGATGATAATAACCAGGATGCCAATTGGCTAGAGGGAATAGCCGTTCGGGAAGCCTTGCAAAAGTTGAACCAAAGGGAGCGCCTTATCCTCACCCTGCGTTTCTTTGAAGGTAAAACCCAGATGGAGGTAGCCGATGAAATTGGCATTTCCCAGGCCCAGGTTTCACGGCTGGAAAAGGCGGCACTGGTTCGTTTGCGCAAGCACATTTAAGGGAGGTGAAAACCGTTGCGAATTAAAAGGTTTTTACTTGGAGCTCTTCTGCTCATAACCTTAGGGATGATGGCTCTAGAACCCTTTGCCACTACAAGGGTTATAAAGGCTTACAATACGGAGAACTTGGTCCAACTTCAGGCCGTGACCGTTGGCCGGGAGGGCATTTTAAGGGAGGGGACTTTGCCAAAATCCTTCTATTATAGATTACTTCGCTCTGGGAATATGGCTTTGCCCCCCTTTGAACCGCCCCGATGTTGAATTTTAAAAGAACATTTTACTAAGGCCCTACAGTGGTGTGGGGTTTTTTTTTACTTATTTTCAGGCACAGGTATCCCCGTAACTCATATATATAAAACGAGTACTAATGCCTACGGGAGGTGGGGGGATGGTAAGGGTATCGGATTTGAAGCTGCGGGAGGTTGTAAATGTTCTGGATGGGAAACGCATGGGAACAATTAATGACATTGATGTGGATGTGGAGGAGGGAAGGCTAAACGCCTTAATTGTCCCGGGTACACCGCGCTTATTCGGCTTATTTGGCAAGAATGATGATTTGGTTATACCCTGGGAAAAGATTAAAAAGATCGGGGTTGATGTCATATTGGTAGAGGTCTATACATCGACGGAACCAAGGCATGGGTAAAAAAGGCTCTTCTACTCAGTCCTTTATGGGGTTTATATTGTCTCCTCCCAATTAAGTATACTATAATATGGGAAACGGTGGGGACCTCCGGCTGGTGCAGCTATTTTGTTAGATGGGTTGTGCTGGCATTTTACCCCGGCCCGGGGGAGAGGTCGGGAAGGGATAGAAGGTCAGGGGGACAGGGGATGTAATGAAAGATACCTTTGAATTTACGCAAAGAAGGGGACTAGAGTATTTAACTATACCAGCCTTTGGCGCCACGGGCTTGGTTGACCATGCCTTTAGTACCCGTAAAGGGGGAGTTAGCAGTGGGGCCTATTCCAGCCTTAACCTGGGCTTTGGGAAAAAAGATGGGCGGGAGAATGTGCTGGAGAATCGGAGGCGTTTTTTACAGGCCCTAAATTTATTGCCCTCATCTTTGGTTGCTGGCAAGCAGGTCCACGGCACTGGGATAGCGGTGGTTACAGAAAAGCACCGGGGCCGGGGGAGTTACTCCCATGGAGATGGTCTTCCCGGAACAGATGCCCTCATAACCAATAAGAAGGGGCTAGTTTTGAGCACCTATTTTGCTGATTGTGTTCCCCTCCTCTTCTTAGATCCGGTGCGGCGGGTAATTGGCACGGCCCATGCTGGCTGGAAGGGAAGCATAGCGGCCATTGGGCCAAAGACATTGGCTAGGATGGAAGGGGCATACGCAACAGAGGCTTCCCATTGCCTGGTTGGGATTGGTCCCTCCATAGGGCCCTGCTGCTATGAGGTTGGCAAGGAAGTGCTGGACCCCCTAAAGGAGGTCTTTCCCACCGATTGGTACCTATATGTTGTTCCAGGGGGGAAGGGAAAATTTCATCTTAATCTTTGGGAATTAAACCGCCAGCAACTATTGGCCGCCGGTGTCAGGGATAAAAATATTTTCCTTAGTAGCCTCTGCACCTTTTGCCACAGGGACACTTTTTTCTCTTATCGAGCCCAAGGGGGAAATACCGGTAGCCTGTCTGCTGTCATAGCCTTGAAATGAAATCGTGTTGGTGGCCGTTGGTATCGTTGGTGTTTTGCCATCAATGGCAGGATTTACAATCCGAATGTGGAAAGAAATAGGACAAGGACCCTAATGGGTCCCCTCCTTCGAAGGGAAGGATCTTCCTTGCACATGCACTATAATTTTCATCCCAAAGGGGTGCAAAGAATAGCTGGCAGATCCCGGCGAAACTTACCAGGGCTTTTGCTTCTTTTTTTTATCCTTTGGGCCTGTGTTGCCTGGGGACGGAACAACCTGCTGCAGTATAATATAAAAACCTTTGTTGCGCAGGAGGGTCTAGTTGAGGGAAAGTGTACGGGAACTGGACTTCTTTTTACGGATGAATTACTTTTGCCCGCAACGGCGGAGGGAATATTACAACCTTTAGTGGCAGAAGGTGAACGGGTCCCGGCGGGGACAGTAGTTGCAAAAGTGCTAACCATGCCCAATGTGGGGCAGGTTATTGCTACCCTGGGTGAGATGGAAGAAGAGGCAAGGGAGTTGCTGGAGGAGCTAAATGCCGGAGCTAGTGCGGGGGAGGAATTACTTATAGAGAAGGCCAATCAATTAGCTGCCAAGATACAGGAGCTAAGGGATAATTTACATACGGGGCAGACCCCCCACACCCAAGAAATTGTCAAGGACATAAAGGAATTGTTGGGAGAACGGCAAAGGCTTTTGGCAGAATTAGCCCAACGGCAGCGCTCCTCCCCCGGGAAGGGGAAGGAGCTCCCCTTGGAGGAGGAAAGGTTGGCAAAATTGCTACCATCTACCCCGGTTCCCATTGTGGCACCCAGGGCGGGTGTTGTGTCTTTTCATTTGCCGGGAGCCGGGGAAAGATTTGCTTACAGCAAAATATCGGAGACTGGGGTTTTCGAATTTGCTGCCCTGGAAGAGTTGGAGGTCCACGGGCAAACCATGGGGGCGGGTGTCAGGGTAAAGGCGGGTGAACCTGTCCTGCGCCTGGTAAATAATTTGGCCATAAATGTGGCCGTGCCTTTGCCAGCGACGGAAGCACAGTTGCTGGAAAACAAAAAAACGGGCACCATCATCTTCCCGGAATTGGGGGAGTGGAAACTTGATTGCCCAGTTGTTTTTACAATTATTGAGGGCGATAGGGGTGTTGTTGTCCTTGAACTTTCTGCCTATAGGCCGGAACTTTTGGCCCAAAGAAAGTTGGCTGTCCAGCTGGTGGGGGAGTGCTATGAGGGTTTTGTTGTTCCCCGTGGGGCCTTGCTAAAAAGGGGGCCAGAGATGGGTGTCTATATAAAAGGGAAGCAGGGGATAATCTTCCAACCTGTACAGGTGCTGGGTGGGGATGGGGACATGGTGGTTGTGGAAGGTATTTCCTTTTGTGAAGAAGTTATTGCCAACCCTGCTTGGGTTCGGGAGGGCCAAAGGGTAAGATAAAAAAATGGCCCTATGGGTTGCCGCTGGCCGGTTACCTAAAATTTATCTGGAGGAGGAGTGGGATAAGTTGGGGGATATAGCAGAGAGGATAGCCCAGGTGCGGCAAAACATTGCAGCAGCACTGGCACGTCGGGGGGGCAAGCCCGGGAAGGTTACCTTGGTGGCGGTAAGCAAAACTGTCCCGGCTGAAAGGATAAATGCCGCTATTCGGGCCGGCATTAGCGTCATAGGTGAAAACAGGGTTCAGGAGGCCCGGGAAAAGTACCCAGATGTGGATCCGGTAAAATGGCATTTTATTGGGCACCTGCAAAGAAATAAGGTGAAGGATGTGCTTGGTCCTTTCGACTTGATCCATTCCCTGGATAGAATCTCCCTGGCCCGGGAAATACAAAGGCGGGCGGCAAGACTAAACATTGTTGTCCCTTGCCTAATTCAAGTAAATGTTGCCGGTGAAAAAAGCAAGTTTGGCCTGGCCCCTGACGATTTAAATGCTTTTTTGTGGCAGCTTGTATCATTTCCCAATGTAAGGGTCTGTGGCCTCATGACCATAGCGCCGTATTCCACAGATGCGGAAAGGGTGCGTCCCGTTTTCCGGCGGCTGTATGAGTTATCTAGGGGCGAGGGTTATCCCGCCGGGGTTTCACTGCGGTATCTTTCCATGGGCATGAGTGGCGACTATGAGGTGGCGGTGGAGGAAGGTGCCAATATGGTCCGCATTGGTAGCGCAATCTTTGGCCATCGGACAAAGGGTAATAGATAGGGGGAGGATTTGGCATGGCAGCAAATTTCCTGGACAAGTTTTTACGCTTTATTGGCTTCGAGGAGGTTCCGGTGGAAGGGGATATATTTGTAGAACCGGAAATGGAATTGATTAAGGGGAGAAAAAAAGGGAAGGTGATCAGCTTGCATAACCAGGCCCGGATGCGTGTGGTGGTTGTGGAGCCTATTTCTTTTACTGATGCCAAACGGGTTGTGGATCACCTTAAGGAGAGACAGCCGGTTGTTCTGAATCTGGAGGGTACTGAGGAGGAACTCTGCCAGCGGATAATTGACTTTGTCAGCGGGGCCACCTTTGCAACCGATGGTGGAATTCAGAAGGTGGGTGAAGGGATATTTCTTTTCACCCCCAATAATGTTGATATTGCCACAGAAGAAGGGGAAAATACCCTTGCCGAGGCAAGGTTTCCCTGGGTTAAGTAAATAGGGGGTGAAGGATGATGTCAATTGGAAAAAAGCGCCTTGGCTTTATTGGGGCCGGTGCCATGGGGAGTGCCCTAATGAAGGGTGTTATAAGAAATGGGCTAGTGTCACCCGCCCAGGTCTTTGTGAGCGAGCCGGATGAAAAACGCCTCAAATCTCTGGTGGGTGAGCTGGGCATCAATCCGGTGGAGGGAAATAATGAACTGGTAAAAGGGGTTGATGTGGTTGTCCTGGCGGTAAAACCCCAAATTATCACTGCTGTTTTGGAAAAACTAGAGGGGGAATGGTCCGCAGAACAATTGGTAATTTCCATAGCCGCTGGGGTGACCTTGGGGGAATTGGAGGGCTTTCTCCCCGGTATTCCTGTTGTGAGGGTGATGCCTAACACACCAAGCCTTGTGGGGATGGGGGCGGCGGTTATAGCCCTGGGTAGCCATGCCACAGCCGTCCATGGCCACTGGGCAGAGGAAATATTCAAGGCTACTGGTGAGGCCTTCCAATTACCGGAGGAACTTCTTGATGCTGTGACGGGATTAAGTGGTTCTGGTCCGGCATACGGCTACATTTTTATCGAGGCCTTATCAGATGCTGGTGTTAGGGAAGGACTGCCAAGGGATGTTGCCCAACGCCTTGCTGCCATTACCCTTAAGGGGGCGGCTCAAATGGTTTTGGATACAAACAAGCATCCGGGGGAGCTTAAGGATATGGTTACTTCCCCCGCTGGAACAACAATTGAGGCAGTGGCCTATTTGGAGGATAGGGCCTTTCGAGGTACTGTCATGGCTGCCGTTAGAAATGCAA
>JAAYSG010000083.1 GCA_012518435.1 Bacillota bacterium | reverse complement strand
TGTCACGGGGCGAAGGTTTCGCGGTACCACCCGAGTTGATCAAATGATCCACTCCATCCTTTGAGAGAATAGATATACCGACAAGAAAACCCCGTCCGGTAAGGGACGGGGTTAGCCCGCGGTACCACCCTTTTTGAATGACAAAAAGTGCAATCCTCTCAAACTCTAGGGTACGCAAAAATAAGCCCGAAGATCCATTGGGTATTTTTGGATACCCCGTTCCTTTTAACGGTGGAAGCTCCGTTCCAGTCTAGTGGCCCAAGGTGGGCTTTCAACCGACGGCTCTGGGGTGTATTCACACTAGATCCCTGTCCGGCCTCTCACCAAACGCCGGCTCGCTTAGCACTTCACTAGGGCTACTCCTCCCCTTCGTTGCCTTTTGCTCTATTGGTTTTAACCATTATACCATTCCCGGCCCAGCTGTCAAGGGGGTTTTTTGGAGTGTAAAAATTCTGGCAAATGTTGGGGTTTCCGGGGGAGCCCGCGGCCCCTAGTGCAGATCCTTCCCCATGGCCGAGCCGTTTTCAAAGCTAATATCCTGCACATCCATGGTAAATTCCACCAGGCGCTCCTCCATATAGATGGGTACCTGGGCCCGGATGGCCAGGGCAATGGCATCGCTGGGCCTGGCATCCAATACCTCCACATCTTCACCCCGGGATAAGCGTAGCTCGGCATAAAAGGTGTTTTCGCGAATATCCGTTATAACAACTTCCTTTAAGCTGGCGCCCAGGCGTTCGCAAACACTGAGCAGAAGATCATGGGTGAAGGGGCGGGGAGTAGCTGCTCCCTGCAGGGGTAGGGCAATGGCAAAGGCCTCCGACGAGCCAATGATAATGGGCAAGACATACTTTTCCTCCGGGTCGGTTAAAAGTACGGTAAAACCGCCCCCCTCACTTTGGGCTACTGCCCTCACCTTTAATTCAATCACCGCCACCACCTCCTCACCATATCCTTCTACCCCAAGGCATAAATCCCTTTTTTCTTGGCCCAGAGGACCTTCATATCACCCCCCGGCCCAAGAAAGAATTACTTGTCCCCCCGCTTCCCCATCTTTTCCTTCAAGCCCCGCAGGGTAATGGTCCGGGCATCATAGTCAATCAAGCCCTCCCGGCGCATTTTATTTAGTTCCCTACTCAGGGAGGTCCGGTGCACACCCATCCTTTGGGCCAATTCCTTCTTCGATATTTTTAGTTCCAAGACATCGCTCTTTTGCACATGATACTCATACTGCAAAAAATCGCAGACCTGCTGGCGGATGGTTTTTAGGGACAAGGCGTGAATCTTATCCGTTAACAAAAGGGTTTTATTGGCCACAACGGCCAAGAGCTCCGCCATAAAAGATTTACTGCTCTGGCCCAGGCCTAAAATTAGCTCCTTATAAAGATGCAAGATGACCGTTTTTTCCTCGGCCACAATGGTCATGGGGTAGAGATTACTCTGGGAAAAAAGGAGGTTGGCCCCCACAAGATCTCCGGTGGCAAAGACCGCCACCTTCAGTATATTCCCCTCCTCATCTATCCTCTGCACCGAAACCCGGCCGGCCAAAATAATATCCATGCTCCTGCAGAGTTCACCCTGCACATAAATAACCTGCCCACCGGCGTAGTCCCTTATGCCAAAATTGTGGACGGCAAAGAGCCTCTGCAGATCTTCCCGGGTAAAACCCGCAAATAGATCTGTATTCAACAAAACATCCAGGTATTGAGCAATATTTACCTCCATCACCTCCATTAGTTGCCAAGGCTACTCTTTTCCCCGCTACCACCTAGTATAATAGAAAAGACTGCAAAAGGAAAGAAGGTATCTTACACTAAAACGGAGGTGCAAAGATGGATTTATTCACCCTGGTCTTTTGGATCCTAACCCTGCTCTGGTTACTCTTTTCCCTAAAAAAAGATAAGGGCAAAACCCTCAAGGCCATCAAGATGTCCAGTGGGATGATGAAGCACATGGCAGGGGAAATAGTGGCCATCTTGTTTTTAATCGGCCTCATCCTAACCTTTCTCCCCCCGGAGCTCATTAGGGAATTTGCCGGGCAAGCCAATTCCCTCCTTACCACCATTGTCTTTGCCCTGGTGGGCTGTATCACCCTAATACCGGCCTTTGTGGCCTTCCCCCTGGCCGGCTCCCTGGTAAGTGTGGGCACCAGCATAGTACCGGTGGTGGCCTTTTTAACCACCCTCACCATGGTGGGCGTGGTCACCTTTCCCCTGGAGAGGAAGGAATTTGGCCTCAGGTTTACCCTGGTGAGAAATTCCCTAAGCTTTGTCTTTGCCATTGTCATAGCCTTACTTATGGGGGTGATATTATGAACAAGGCCCTGCACTTTGCCAAAAACAACAAGCTTTTAACCCTTGTGGCAGCCATTTACCTGCTCCTCTTTATTTTCCAACCCGCCAAGGCCATGCTTTCTTTGGGCAACAGCCTCTACTATATTAAAGAAATGCTGACAATTATGCCGGTAATACTGCTCTTAACAGCCCTAATAAGTGCCTGGGTACCCACCAGCACCATCGAGAAAAACCTGGGCAAAAACTCCGGTTGGAAGGGGGCGGTCTTCTCCTTCCTTCTGGGCAGCTTCTCCGCCGGCCCTATTTATGCCGCCTTCCCCGTCAGCAAGACCCTCCTACAAAAGGGGGCCAGCATAGCCAACATAGTGGTACTTCTTAGCACTTGGGCCGTTGTTAAGGTGCCCATGCTCCTCAACGAGGCCAAGTTCCTCAGCCCCAAATTTATGGCCCTGCGCTGGGTCCTCACCACAATTTCCATCTTTATTATGGGCTACCTGACGGAAAAAATAGTAAAACCCCAGCACCTGCCCGCAGATAGCAGCCAAGAAAACACTGGGGAAAATACCATATCCATTAACAGGGAATACTGCATCGGCTGTGCCCTTTGTACTAAAATAGCACCGGCCTATTTTAAAATGGAGGGGAAAAAGGCCATTGTAATAAAGCAAAACCCCGGGCCGGCCGCCCTAACCCTGCTGCAGGCCGCCAGGGAAAAATGCCCCGCCCAGGTGATAAAAATGTGATATATCCTTCCACCCCATTCCCACCTTAAATAAGAAGAGGGGCTGGTGCCTTGTTTCTTCCCGAGGAAAGGAGTCAAAGTCACCGCCCCTTTGGCTCTACCTTTCCCTCACGCCATTTCTAAGAATCCCCAGCCCCTCTATTGCAATCTCCACCAGATCTCCGGGTTTAAGATAAACCGGGGGCCGGCGGGCAAAACCAACCCCAGCCGGGGTGCCGGTGGCAATTATATCCCCCGGGTCTAGGGTCATAAGTTTAGATAAAAAAGATACCAAACTTGCCACCCCAAAAACCATCTCTCCAGTATTGGATGACTGCATAACTTGGCCATTGAGACTTAGCCCAATGGCCAAATCATCCGGGTTTTCTATTTCATCAGCGGTCACCAGATAGGGCCCCAGGGGGGCAAAGGTGTCCAAGCACTTTCCCTTCATCCACTGGCCATCCCGCATCTGCAAATCCCGGGCACTGACATCATTAAAAATAGTATAGCCAGCCACATAACCTAAGGCCTCTTCCTCAGGAACATCCGCCGCCCCTTTCCCCATTACCACTGCCAGCTCAGCCTCATAATCCACCCTCTTAGTCAATTTGGTGGGGAGAAGTATATCCTCTCCGGGCCCAATAATGGAATTGGCATACTTGCCAAAAATAACAGGTTCCTCCGGCAGGGGCAGCCGGCTTTCCCGGGCGTGATCCTTATAATTCAAACCAATACAGATAATCTTGTTGGGATTCAAAAGGGGGGCCTTGAGCCTAACCTCATCCAAGGGCCGCATAGCCGCCTGCAAACGGCCCGAATTCCCCCTAAGCTCAGCCTCCAACTCCCCCACCGCCTCCAAGCCCCGCGCCCGGGCCAAGAGCCCCTTCATATCACAGCCCGGCGGCAGGCACTTCCCGGCCCCAATGGCCTCTAGCCCGGCCAAAATATCCACAACCTGCCCCTTCATGAGTAGCCCAATAGACACCTGCCCCTGATAATCGTAGGTAACAAGTTTCATGCTGCCTTCACCCTTCCCCTAACTCACTGGCTTATCATACAATGTGTTGGAGACCACAAATCCAAAGAAATTACAAATACCCCGGCCCAAAGGCTTCAACCCTCTACAATATTTTAATAAAACCCTACTTCATTGGGTTCAGCCGCCATACATAACCCACCACAATTTTATATTCGCCCGCTCATTAGCCCATTCCTGCAACCAAACTAAAATCCCCATCCTGTCCTATTCTTTATCCCTTCCATACGTCTTCATCGGCCTCATCAATGCCAAGAACCCGTAGATTAGGCCCCTTGGAGGAAATGTACATTTCCTCCATTTGCCGTTGGACATCCTGCAAATCTTCTATT
>JAAYSG010000016.1 GCA_012518435.1 Bacillota bacterium | reverse complement strand
TAACGCACTTCTTCTTCATATTCCAACTGGGTGCGTTGGTCCTTTGTGATAAGATCCCACTTGTTTATGGCAATTATCAATCCAGGTCCAGCATCATGAATATAACCCCCGATACGTTTGTCCTGTTCGGTTACCCCGGAGGTGGCATCTACTAATAATAAGACAACATCACTGCGCTCGATGGCCCTAAGGGCACGGAAAACGCTATATCTTTCCGTTGGCTGTGCAACCCGGGCCGGTCGACGTAGTCCTGCAGTATCAATAAGCTGATAGCCCCTTCCCTCCCGCTGGATATAGGTGTCTATTGCATCCCGCGTTGTACCCGGTTCCGCACTGACTATTACACGTTCCTGGCCCAAAAGTAAATTGACCAGGGATGATTTCCCCACATTGGGTTTTCCCACAACGGCAACGGCAGTATAATCCCCCTTGTCCTCCCCCCCATCCTCCAAGGGGGGCAAAAGGGAAACCAACTCATCAAGAAGATCACCAGTATTATGGCCATGGATAGCCGAAACGGCTATTATGGGAGATAATCCCAGGGCATGAAATTCCCACACATGGGATTCCATTGCCAAATTGTCAATTTTGTTGACAGCCACCAGGATAGGTTTTCGGGTGTGGCGCAGCAATTTAGCAATATCCTCATCACCCGGCTGGAGGCCCTCCTGGCCATCCACAACAAATAGTATTACCTCAGCTTCCTCCATTGCCATCTTGGCCTGCATTAACACCTGGGACTGGATGACATCCGTATTGTTCTTTACAATACCACCGGTGTCAATGAGAATAAATTCCCGACCGCTCCAATTGACCTGGCCATAGAGTCTATCCCGGGTTACACCGGGAACATCCTCCACAATGGCAATTTTCCTTTGTACTAAACGGTTGAAAAGATTAGATTTACCCACATTGGGCCTTCCCACAATTGCTATCAGGGGTTTTTGCATTGTGCTTCACCGCCTTTACTCCACACCCAGTGGCCCAAAGCCCTGGGCCCTGTTGCAGCCCAAATATTAACCCCCAACTCGTCACTGACATCTTGCAGACGAAGATTATCAAGGAAAACATCACTGTCGGCCCGCAGCATGGCGGCGGGAAGAACTATTCCATCGCCCAGCTCTTTACCCTTCAGCTGTTCAACAATATCCCGGCCAGTGAGGAGCCCAGCGACGGTAACAGCGGGACCAAAATATTTGTTTGCCACCACCTCCACCCGCACATCAAGGCCCTTAACCTCCAACAACCTCTGGGCCAATTTACCCACGGCCTGGGCGGCGGAAACCCCTGTAACAAGGGTTAGGGAAAATGGTCGAGCCAGGAGCCGCGGAAGGGAAAGTTCCGCCAATTCATCATAAAAAAGGCGCAATAAACCTATACCATTTTCCAATTGGGGAAAATCATCGTAGTATTCCCTGGCCGGCAGGGGCTCATCGGCCTGGAGGTAGAACTCATCGGCCATGTACAAAAAAGTAAGACCATATCGTTTTCGTAGCTTCCTTTGCCAACCCTGGCCCCAGCGGATTAACCGCTGCGCCTGCCTCTTATCATACCCCTTAAGGGGGTAAAGTCCCCGCCGATGAGCAGTTAAACCAACAGGTACCAGGGCCAAGGAACGGGCATGGGGCCAGTATTTTATCAGATCCATGACTGTCTCCTCCAAATAAAAACCATCGTTTATACCCGGCAACAATACCACCTGGGCATGAAAATCAATCCCCGCCGCGGCCAGCTGCCCAAGCCGTTCTTTAATTGCTCCAGCCTCCCCATTGCCCATAATTCGGCTGCGCAAATGGGAATCGGTGGTATGCACAGATATATAAAGGGGGCTTAGGCGTAGATCGATCACCCGCCTTATATCGGCAGCATTTAAATTTGTCAAGGTTATAAAGCTGCCATCCAAAAAGGATAGGCGATAATCATCATCCTTAATATAAAGGCTCCGGCGCATCCCGGGGGGCATTTGATCCACAAAGCAAAAGATACATTTATTACGGCATCTTTTCACAGCGGTAAAACATTTGCTGGCAAATTCCAAACCAAGGCCTTCATCATAATCCTTTTCAATTTCATATAGAAATTCCCGACCCTCCCTGGTACGGATATGGATACTAACATTTTCACCCGCCACCAAATAACGATAGTCAATTAAATCCTGGGGATATTGTCCACTAACGGCCAGTAAACAATCGCCCGCAGTTATTCCCAAATCAGCCCCAATGCTATCCCGGGCCACCCCGGTTATGGGGATACCCCTTGAAATTGTTTTCGTTTTCATTTTAACTGCCCTACTTCCCTTATTTTCTCCCCAATTATCCTATATCCTCATCTGGGGGTCAAGGGCTGGGCTGGGGAGGGTCAGGTGTTATCTGCAAGTTTTCTTTTGCCCAAGCAGCCAAAGCAGAAAAAAGCCTCCCTAGCGGGAGGCAAAGGCCTCTATGGAAAAACCCCGGGCCCGAAGATAGGCAGCGGTTTGGCCGGTTATCACCACAGGTATATCAATTAGTGCCGCCGGTGTCCTTGACCCGGTCAGGAGGAGGAGCATTTTCAACTCCTCCTTTAGATCCTGGATAAATCCTTTAAGCCCCTCCTCACCCTCCTGCAAGAGGATATGTAAAAATTCACCGGCGATGCCAACTGCCTTGGCACCCAATGCCAGGCATTTAGCCACGTCTAGACTGGTTTTTATACCACCGGAGGCTATGACGGCAATATTCCTCCCCGCCAGCATACTAATTGCCTCCACCAGGCTTATTCCCGTGGGAATGCCCCAGTCCACCAAGCCCAGCCCACGGGTATCCCCCCGCCGGGCCTGCTCGATGGCAATAAAGTTAGTGCCCCCCTTGCCACCAATGTCTATTCCCAGGCAGCCAACTTGGGCCAGGGAAAGGGCATCCTCCGCAGTCATGCCAAAGCCCACTTCCTTAACAATTACCGGTACAGAAACCGCAGCAATAATTTCCCCAATATTGGCAAGCAAGCCACGAAAGTCCCGCTCCCCTTCCGGCATCACCAATTCCTGAGCTGGGTTGAGGTGTACCTGGAGCAAATCAGCCTCAATCATTTTCACCGCCCGGCGGGCATCCTGGGGGCTAGTATGGGCACCAACATTAGCAAGAATTACCCCACGGGGGTTTTCCCTCCGGACCACCCGGTAGCTATCCACCAGGTTTTTATCTTCCAGGGCCGCCCTTTGAGAGCCCACCGCCAGGCCAATTCCTGTCTGGGCGGCTACCCGGGCCAGGGCGGCGTTTATATCGGTTACATCATGGGCACCGCCGGTCATGGCATTGATAATTATGGGAGCTGAAAGGGAAAAACCAAGAAAAGAGGTTGATAATTCAACCTCTTCCCAGCTTAACTCCGGTAGGCAGCGGTGCAAAAGTTGGATATCCTCAAGGCCTGTAGTCCCGGGACCGGGGGGAAGCACCTGGGCATGACGTATATGATCCAATTTACGGGTGGAGCGAAGAGAACGGTTACTCCCCATCATCCTCCCCATCCTCAACCCCTTGGGCTTCCTCATCCTCTCCTTTATTTCCCTCCGATTCTACTACTTCTCCAATCTCTTCCCCCGGTTCAACTTCCTCGCTTTCCTTGGCTGCCTCAACTTCCTCTGCTTCCTCAGCCTTTTCAGCTTCCTCCGCTTGTTTTTCCTCCAAAAGTTCTCCCAGCACCTCACCAATGACAATCCCCCCGGTGGGTTCTTCTTCCACCGCTGGTGCCGGGTATTCATTTTCTTCTATTTCTTGGTCAACCTCCCGGATGCTCAAACTAATCCGCCTGTCTTCCTCATTCACGTTGAGAATTTTAACATTTACCATTTGCCCTACTTCAACCACATCACTGGCCTCGGCAACTCGATAGTTTGCCAATTGGGAAATATGCACCAACCCTTCGACACCGGGTTCCAGTTGGACAAAGGCCCCAAAACCGACAATGTGGGTAACTGTTCCCCTTTGTATCGAATCCACCGGGTATTTTTTTGCAACCCCTTCCCAAGGATCAGGAAGCACCTGTTTTAGACCCAGGGAAATCCTTTCCCGTTCCCGGTCAATTCCCAAAACCATAACCTCAATATCCTCCCCTTCCCGGACTACCTCCGAGGGGTGTTTAACCCGGGCCCAGGAAAGTTCGGAAATATGGACTAAACCTTCAATGCCACCCAGATCGACAAAGGCACCAAAATCAGTAAGCTTAGTAACCGTCCCTTGCCGTACTTGATTTTCCGTCAGATCCTCCCAGAGGGCAGCTCGCTTCTCCGCTAATTCCTCCTCCAGTACTACCTTTTGTGATACAATTACCTTATTTCGGGTTCTTTCCAGTTCAATAACCCTGACCCGCAGTGTTTGGCCAACATATTTTTCCAGATTTGGCTCATAGCGCAATCCCACCTGGGATGCCGGTAAAAAGGCACGCAGGCCCACGAAGATGATCAAGCCACCCTTGACCACCTGCAATACTTCTCCCTCAACGGGTTCCTTGCTTTCATAGGCCTTCTGCAAGTCAACCCATGCACCTTCATAATCTGCCCGTTTTTTAGAAAGGAGGGGATTGCCCTCGCTATTTTCCACCTTCATGACATAGACATCTATCTCCTCGCCCACCGTCACAACATCCTCCGGGGAAGATATCGTTTTATCGGTGAGTTCCTGCAGGGGGAGCACCCCCTCAGATTTATAACCAATGTCCACTAAAACCTCATCGTTATCAATTCGGACAACCTTTCCGGAAATTACATCCCCTTCCTCAAGGGTCCGCAATGTACTTGCATACATATCCTCGATATTTTCTCCTTCTGACCTCTGAAATTCCGTCATAATCCTTATTACCTCCTCAATGGTGACATCGGGGGTTGAGGCTCCGGCAATAACCCCGATTCTGTCTTTATTTTGCAGCCATTCCCGGCATAGTTCGGCTGCAGATTCAATATGGTATGTCTGCACACCCAGCCGCCGGCATAACTTGGCCAGCTCCTTGGTGTTAGCACTGCTTCGGGCACCGATCACAAACATAACATCCACTTTCTTTGCCAGCTCAAGAGCATCTTCCTGCCTTAAACGGGTGGCTGCACAGATGGTTGGGAAAACTTCCAACTCCGGTGCCCTTTCCTGTAAAAGCCTAACAATTTCCCGGAAGTTTTTTTCCTCTTGGGTTGTCTGGGCCAAAACTCCCACCGGTTTGGAAAAGGTCAGGGCCTGTCCCTCGGCAGGATCCGCCACTACGGTGGCACTGCCCCCGGACCAGCCGCATATACCTTTGACTTCGGGGTGATCTGGATGACCAACAACAACAACCTCTTTTCCCGCCTGGGCCAAATCTGCCGCTATTTTTTGGCACTTGCGCACTGAAGGACAGGTTGCATCAATAATTGTGAAACCCCTTTCCTCCGCCTGGGTATAAACCTCTGGCGGTGCTCCATGGGCACGTATGATCAACCTCCCAGGTGGGACTCCAGCTAATTCCTGTAGGGAAATAACCCCCTTACCTTCCAAATCCGCTACAACCCGGGGGTTGTGAACCAAGGGACCCCATGTGTAGACAGGCCCTTTCCCGTTTTTAGCGGCCTTTTCTGCCATTTCAAGGGCCCTCTTTACACCATAACAGAAACCGCTGTGTTGAGCAATTTTAATCTCCACAAAACTCAATCACCCCTTTACCGTCATCCGGTTTATTTTCTCCATGCCCTTTACCCTAATCTCTTGCCTATTCTCTATTGATGTACCAAACTCCTCTATTTTTCCCAAAAAAGGTGTGTATTACTCCCGGGGCCCATGGCGGCCACTGCCAAGGAAACAAAGGATGGGCCTTTCCAAGGTTTTTTGTTTTCCTCGTCCTGGTATCAAGGCCTTTACCATTGAGCCCAAGTTAATCCCATCAACAAAAGCATCTCTCATTTCACCAATAAAGATGCAATTTCAGCCATAATCTCTTCCCCCGCAGCCTCCCTATCCCGTCCTTCAACCTTTAAAGTAAAGGTTTTTCCGATTTTTACTATTAATTTGCCCGCAACCCTGCTAATGCCCACCGGTAAAATGGGAGCACCCGATCTACTGGCCAACAGGGCCACCCCGGGTTGGGCCACACCCAGTTGACCAGTCTTAATACGGGTTCCTTCGGGAAACATTCCCAGCACTTCTTCTTGCTCAAGGACACTTAAGGCCTTTCTGATGGCGGAGCGATCAACGACCTTTCTCTTAACGGGAAAGGCCTTCAACCAATAAAGGATAGTACCAAACACCGGATAACGGAATAATTCTTCCTTGGCCATAAAATGCACCTGGCGCGTCAGGGCAGCCCCTAGGATGGGCGGATCAGAATAGCTGGTATGATTAGCCACAACTATAAGTGGTCCGGCAGCCGGTACATTTTCCCTACCCGTCACCACCCAGCCCCGAAGGTAATTTAAATAAAAGCGATATGCGGCACACACCAGGTTATAAAACATATTTTACCCCCTTTCATTAACCAGTGCCACAATTTTTTCCGTAATTTCCTTGGGTGTAAAACCAGTTGTATCAATGTGATGAGCATCAGGGGCCAACCTCAGGGGTCCTACCTTTCTCCCCCTATCTCCCCTGTCCCTTTCTACCACCTGCTCCTTGGTTTCCTGGAGGGATATGTAAACACCCCTTGCCAAAAGTTCGGCATGGCGCCGCCGCACCCTTTCCTTAAGGGAGGCAGTAAGGTAGATCTTAATATCCGCCTGGGGTAAAACAACCGTTCCTATATCCCTACCATCCATAACAACGCCACCACCTGTGGCCAATCCCCGCTGTAGCTTAACAAACTCCCGGCGGACTTCCGGAACCCTTGCCACCTGGGAAACCCGCCGGTTTATTTCCGGCAGGCGTATCTTGGCCGATACATCTTCATCATCAAGAAAAATTAAGGCTGGGCCGCCGCTCTTGCCAGCCTTAATTTCAATTTTGCTCCTTTTAAGTAACTCAGTCAAGAGCCTGCCATCCCCACAGTCCACCCCTTCCTCCATGGCCTTCAAGGTCAGTGCCCTGTACATTGCACCGGTATCAATATACTTTAGCCCCAATCCTTCAGCCACCATTTTAGCCACGGTACTTTTGCCCGCACCAGCCGGACCATCAATGGCGATAACCAGCTTGTCAAATCCATCTTTGCCCATCTCAATTCCCCCCAGCCTGTATGCCCAGTAATGGATAAATTACCTTGGCAAATTCAAAACCCCAGATGGCAAATCACCCCAATATGTATGCTTGTCCCACAAGGATAAGTTGGGCAGTGAATTGCTGACCCATTGGGATTAATTCATTTTCACCCTCCCTAGGTTTTCCCGGCTACCCCATGTGGTTACCTCCTGTCCAATGTTAGGGCTCAATACTCCCTGGGAGACAGCGGTAATTTTAAAAGTTAAGGGGCGTTTATAAAAACTACCATCTATTATTATTTCCTCCCCCACATCGGCACCTATTTCAATTTCGGGTTTGTAAAAATTTGTTATCCTTTCCTCCCCCACCAGTATATAGGCCTGACCCAACCTTTGATGGCCAAGGAGTTTAATTTTTATAGCAGCGGGAGCCCTCCTTCCCGATTTCACTTCCACCATTGCTGGGGACAATTCGGGAGGGTCCTTTAGACAAGACAAAAGCCTGTAGCGGGACAGTGGGTATTTTAGGAAAGCCTGGGTGACAATGACAATTATAAAGGTCGCCAGGAAGGAATAGAAGATCACCCGTTCTATCCGGGCAACCAGGCGAATCAATTTCTCTTCCGGTGTATAGGACACCCTTCCCCCTCCTTTTCCGGCTTTCCTATATGATATGCCCGAAGGGGGGCTATTATACTTGGTGGTCGGAGAGTAACGGCCAGGTCTTCCTTGGCACCCTACTGCGGATATTCTCCCCAAACCGCAAGAATCCTGCTCCTGGTGACCAGCAAATATTTATTCTACGTGGGCCCGGGGTAATTCTTCCCGGTATAGGCCCCTTTTATATCCTATGAATAAATAGCCTTGGGTAACCCCCAATGGTGTTAAAGGAGGCAAATCCCATTGCACAGTGGGAAAAGGGAATATTCCAAAGGGTCATCATGTTTCCCCCCAGCCAATGCTCCCAAAGTACCCTTATGGGGCCCCCATGGGTCACAATCATTATGGTACCACCTTTAATTTCCCGCAATATGTTTTCCCAGGTTTTAATAACCCTCTTTTTTAAGGCCAATACAGACTCGCCCCCCGGCGCCTGAAAGGTTTCAGTTTCCCCATAAATATGCCTTATCTCCTGGGGATAGTTTCTCTCCACCTCGGCATAGCTTAATCCTTCCCAGAGGCCAAAATCCAGTTCCCGCAAGCCCTTTAGATGTCTCACTTCCACAGCCTTAAGTTGGGAAGTTATTATTTGTGTCGTTTCCCGGGCCCTGCGCAGATCGCTGGTATACACCTTGGCAAAGGTTACCCGCAACAATCTTGCCGCCGCCTTTAGGGCCTGCCGCCTTCCTTCTTCATTCAAGGGGGGGTCGCTATGCCCCTGATACAAACCCCGCCGGTTCCAATCCGTCTCACCATGGCGGAGAAAGTAAAGCCTAAGGCCTTCCTTCTTATTATGGGTGTAAATCACGGTATATCCTTACCCCCCTTGCTGGAGGAAACAACCCTGGCCAGGGATTTTATTTCCAGGGGCATCCCCGCCACAACCAGATACACCTCCCGGGCTTGGGCAGCAAGGGCACAATTAGCCTTGCCCAAAAGATCCCGATAGACACGACCCAAGGATGAAGGGGGAACCAACCCCCAGCCGACCTCATTGGATACTATTATGGTCTGGGCCGGAATCCGTCCAACGGCACGCACAATTGCCTCGACCTGCTCCCAGGCCTTGGCCAATGCAGCAACACTGGCCGGTCCAGGCTTAGCAATTAATTGTCCCCCCGTGAGGTAGTTAGAAATAAGGAGGGCCAAGCAATCCAACAAGACCACCCTGGACCTGGGGCCTACTTCCTCCAGAACGGCAGCCACCTCAAAGGGCTCCTCGACAGTTTGCCATTCCGGGGGACGACGTTCCCGGTGCAGGGCCACCCTCTTTTCCATTTCCTCATCCAGGGGTTGGCAGGTGGCAATATATGTTACATCGCTCCCGCCCCTCTCTCTAGCCAGGGTTTCGGCAAAGATACTTTTCCCAGAGCGAGTTCCCCCGGTTACTAGAGTCAGTCCAGCCTTCTCCTTCATGGTGACTGCCCCTCCTTCGCCAATAGTTTAAGGGCCTCCTCCTCATCGGCCACCCTAATTACACCCAAATCCAACAAACGCTTGTATTCAAGCAAACCCTTGCCATCGGTATAATCCCGTTCTTGGATGGGAATCCGTTCAATTACAATTACCCTTTGCCCCCTCCGGGCGGCGGTCTGGAGGGCAGTCAGGTTATACATGTTTCCCTCACCAAAGGGTATAGGGGCCAGAATAACCCACTGGGCCTTCTTGATATAGTCCAGATTACTACGACAATTTTTTGCAGTGACCGGGGAAAAAGGGGCCGCCTCCACAGTATCAATGCCCAGTATCTTTGCCTCCTCCCAATCACTGTCACCAATGTTTAAGACACCAGCCGTCACCTGGTAATTTGCCTGGGCCAATTCCCACAATAAGGAAGCGGCCATACCGCCCCCGCCCACCACATGTATTCTGGGGCCAGCCACGGTATTGGCGGGCAGATTAGCCCGCGACAAAAGGGTGACCTGGGGACGGCCATGGATGGGATGGGGTCTTATTAGAACCCGGGAGCCATAGACAGTCTTGATATTCTCACTGGTGATAATTTCTGTGGGAGAACCCAGGGCATAGATCCTGCCCTTATTCAGCAAAATAAGCTTATCACAATACTCCGATGCCAGGTTTAAATCATGAAGAACCATGATGACCGTTAGGCCGCAATCACTATTGAGCCTGCGGATAATATCAAGAATTTCAGTTTGGTGGTTTATGTCAAGAAAAGCAGTGGGTTCATCCAGGAGGATGACATCGGGCTCCTGGGCCAGGGCCCGGGCTATGGCAATTCGCTGTTTTTCCCCCCCGCTGAGCTCGGTAATTCGCCTATTGACAAGGTGGAAACTATTGGTAACGGTTAGGGCTTCTTCCACTACCCGCCGGTCGTATTGAGATTCCCTTTGGAAGCGCCCCAGATGGGGGGTGCGCCCCATCATTACAATCTCGCCCACGGTAAAGGGAAAATCAAAATGATTTTCCTGGGGTACCACGGCCATCTGCCGGGCAACCTCTGGGGCCTTTAGACGATAGATATCCTGGTCTGCCAAAAACACCCTCCCCAAATGGGGCTTTAGGGTTCTGCCCATGGCCTTGAGAAGGGTTGTTTTGCCGGAGCCATTGGGTCCTATAATACCCAAAAGTTCCCCCTTTTGCACACTAAATTGTAGGTCATTTAAAATGGGTTCGGCCCCATAGGAGCAACTTATTCCCTGAATCTGCAGGTGGACTTGGGCCACAAGCAAAACCTCCTAATATAAGGCATCCTTGCGTTTTCGGAGCAGGTAGATGAAAAAGGGCCCCCCCACCAGTGAGGTCAAAAGCCCCAGGGGTAATTCCAGGGGAGGAAGGGCCGTGCGGGCCAAAATATCCACCCAAAGGAGGAAAATTCCCCCAGTCAGGGCCGAGGCGGGAACTAGTATTCTATGATCGGGTCCCAGCAACAAACGGACCATGTGGGGTATTATTAGTCCCACAAAACCTATGAGGCCACTGGTAGCAACGGCGGCCGCCGTAAGCATGGAGGCCGCCCAAAGGAGATAGGCTTTGACCTTTTCAACTTCAATCCCCAAATGGAGGGCCGGTTCTTCCCCCAGGAGAAAGGCATTGAGATCCCGGGCAAAAATCCAAATAACCGCCATGCTAATAAGGCAATAGGGTAGAGCCAAGATAAGATAATCCCACCCTCGGCCCGATAGGCTTCCCATCATCCAAAAGACAATTTTTTGTAATTCCCCGTCACTGAAGTAAGTAACAAGGGATATTAAGGCCTGAAGGATGGAGCTGACAGCGATGCCCGCCAGGAGGAGGGACATTATGGGCACCCGCTCCCCGACACGGGCCAGGTTATAAACAAGCACCACGGTAAGCAGGGCCCCCATAAAGGCAAAGAGGGGTACTGCACTAAAACCAAAGTACCGAAACCTCATGCCCAGGGACAGGGCTGTTGCTCCCCCCAGGGCGGCACCGGCGGAAACACCAATTATGTGAGGATCCGCCATGGGGTTTTTAAACAAGCCTTGGAAGGTAGCCCCCGCCACAGAAAGGGAGCTACCTACCAAAACCGCCAGCAGTACCCGGGGAAGGCGCAATTTAATAATGATATCCCGATGGCTGGGAACAATATTGACGGCGGAGGAAAATGGCAATACACTCCCGCCGGGGATACCCTGGGCCAATATATGGACGGTTTCAACCACAGGTATCGTGACTGCACCGATTCCCAAGGCCATGACAATGCTCATGAGAAGTAGGGTGGCCAAAAGCAAAAGGCTTGTATATGTACTTTTTTTCCTTGCCACCATAGCCACACCCCCTTCTACTTGGAAGGGTACAGATCGGGGTGCAAAATACCAATTAGTTCCTCCAACCCCTTGATTAGGCGGGGTCCAGCCCGGGAAATATGATCATCTTCCACAAAATAAATTCTTCCTTCCCTTACGGCGGAGATATTTTCCCAGCCCGGACGGCTTTGAAAATCCTCCGGGCCCCCTTCCCTCTCTCCGTGGGTCAACCGGGGGCGAATAATAACCTGGGGATCGGCCGCCACCAATACTTCTAGACTGTATTGGGGCCAGTCCTTCTGGGCATCGGCGGCCACATTGCGCCCCCCGGCCAAGGTGAGTAGATCATTGATAAAGGTATTGGGTCCAGCCGTTATTATAGGTTCATGCCAGATTTCATAGTAAACCAGCGGTTTATCCGCCTCCGCTAGCCCCGCCAATGGGGCGGTGAGGGCTTCAACCTGCCGCTGCATGGTAGCCACCAATTCCTCCGCCTCCTCCAGTACGCCGGCAGCCTTTCCCAGCCAAAGAAGGGTATTGTATACTTCCTCCATGGTATTCGGTCCAAAGGCCAGGGTAGGTACCCCCAACTCTGTCAAATCCTTGATGGTTTTCTGATGGGCTATAAGGTCAGCCAAAACCAAATCCGGTTCGAGGGAAAGCACCACCTCCAAATTGGGATTGGTATAATCGCCGACTTTGGGCAGGTTTAGGGCCTCTGGTGGGTAATCATCATATTCGGTACCAGCCACAACCCTGGGCCCCAGGCCAAGGGCAAAGAGGTTCTCT
The DNA here is from genome assembly GCA_012518435.1 of Bacillota bacterium. Taxonomy (GTDB): domain Bacteria; phylum Bacillota; class DTU030; order DTU030; family DTU030; genus JAAYTH01. Next base: position 16,559 of record JAAYSG010000016.1, on the reverse strand, counting down.
GTGGTCGCGGGGGATAGGGAAACAATCCGTTCCGGCACATGGGGGATCAATACCTGGCGCCCCAGATCATCCTCAATTAATTCAGCTTGGGCCCCTTGCGACCCTCCTCCGCCACCACAACTGAGGCAAATTAGAATGATGGCCAAGAGAAGGCAAGAAAAAAGAATATTGCTCCCTTTACTAGCCATGGGGTGATTCCTCCTTTAGCAACCCGCCAATAATCTCTACAGCCTAATAAAAATAGCCATGAACAACAATGTAAGAACCTCTCCCACCTCACTGAGGGCACCGTAAACATCCCCCACCAGGCCCCCCAGACGGTGGGACAACAAAAGGGCCGAGCCGTGGGCTACGATGCCTATGAAGCCCATGGCCAGCAGCCCCGGGATGCCATGGAGATATCCGGTTAAAAGAAGGGTGAAAAGAGTGGCCAGGAGTAAATGCCACCGGCCCAGACGGCCAATAAAGCCTGTCCCTAACCCAGCCTTCCGGGCATAGGGAAAGAGGGCCATGGCCCATACCTGAATCCAGCGGCCCAAAACTGGCATTGTCAACAGGAGGGGATAAATCAGGGGAGGGGCAATTTCCGTTAGCAGCACAATTTTGGCCAAAAGAAGGGCAAAAACTGCCAAGACACTTTTCGCCCCTGTGTGGGTATCCTTAAATATTGCCAAGGTTGCCACCCTATCCCGGCCACTGGCCAAGGCGTCAACGGTATCCATAAACCCATCCAGATGAAGACCACCGGTAAAAATAATCTCTCCCAGAACCACCATGACGGCAGCCGTAAGGTGTGTGAAGTAAAGGGATGTCAGGAAATATAAAAGTCCCAATACCGCTCCAATTAGCAGGCCAGTTAGGGGAAAGAAAACGGTAGCCCGGGAAAAATCCTCCCCCGGAAAATTAGTCCGAACGGGAACTATGGTTAAAAATTGAATAGCAATTAATAGGCCCTTCATCTCCACGGCCCCCTCCCCAGTTCACATAACAATTATATCTTAGTCCAAGGGGGAAAAACAAGTCAGCAGTCCCTGAAGGCAGCCCAGAGTTCCTCTACCTCTTGGCGGCTTAAGTAACGATATTCACCTGGCTTTAGATGTCCCAGGGTTAGGGGGCCAAAGCTAACCCGGTACAAACCCACCACTGAATAGCCAAGATGGGCCCACATCCGCCGCACCTGCCTATTGCGACCTTCATGGATAGTAAAGGCCAATAATGTCTCTTCCCCCCGGGAAGCCAAAACCTCAATGGCTGCCGGGGCTGTCCAACCATCAGCCAACAAGATTCCCCGCCGCAACTGCTCTATTTCATCTGCGCTTGGTACTCCATCTACCAAAACATGGTATGTCTTTTTGACTTCGTATCTGGGGTGGGTCAGCCGGAAGGTTAGGTCACCATCATTGGTCAATAACAAGAGCCCTTCACTATCATAGTCCAACCTTCCCACCGGATGAACTGCAACAGTTACATCGGCTAGGAGGTCCTTCACCGTAGTTCGTCCCCGCGGATCCCGACAGGTGGTAATAACCCCGGCGGGTTTGTTTAGCATTATGTAAGTCTTTCTTTCCTTTTTAACCCTTTGGCCATCAACTACAATAACATCCCTTTCCGGGTGCACCCTAACGCCCAGAACTGCTAATTCCCCGTTGACTGTTACTCTTCCTTGCCGGATCAGTTCCTCTGATTTCCGGCGGGAGGCAATCCCAGCGGCAGCCAGATACTTTTGCAGACGCTCCCCCATCCAAATCACCTTCCTTGTCAGGAGACCACGCAAGCCATGAGCCAAGTATTAATTTTTCTCCCCAAACAAATAACAGCGGCCATCAGCCCCGGCCAAAAATACTCTGGCAAATATACACAGCAGCCAGAAAGCCGGCAATATCACCAATAATACCCACTATGAGGGCATGCCTAACCTTTTTAATCCCCACCGAACCAAAGTATACTGTCAAAATGTAGAAGGTTGTATCAGTGCTTCCCTGCATGGTGGAGGATAGGCGACCAATGAAGGAATCGGGCCCATGGGTATTTATGAGATCCACAGTAAAGCCAAAGGCGGCACTACCCGATAGGGGCCGTATAATGGCCAGGGGCAAAACCGCCGGTGGGATACCGGCCCAGCCCAGGGCCGGTTTGAGAATTTCTAGTAATATATCCAGCACCCCGGATAATTTGAAAAGCTCAATGGCTACCAGCATGGCCACCAGGTGGGGGATTATTCTTATTGCCGTCTTTAGTCCTTCTTCAGCACCTCGGATAAAGGAGGCAAACACATCTATCCCCCGGAAATGGGCAAGGATGGGAATGCCGATGACCAGGAGGGGAATGGCACAATGGGACATCAGCTCCAAAAAGGCCACTAGCATTTTTTCCAACCCCCCACCGACTTGTGGAAACAGCGGTAGTAGGCATCTGCAAGGAGGGCTGCGGTTGTTGAACAGCCAGTGGCAATAAGGGTAGTGCCCAGAATTTCCGTTGGGTTAAGGGAACCTGCTGCAGCCCGGACAGCTATCACCATGGTGGGAATAAGGGTAATGCTGGAAGTATTTATAGCCAGCAGTGTGCACATGCTATCTGATGCCCTATCAGGATAAGGGTTTAATTCCTGCAGTTGGGCCATGGCCTTCAACCCCAAAGGTGTGGCAGCATTTCCCAGGCCCAATAGATTGGCACCCATATTAAGAAGAATAGAGCCCATTGCCGGGTGTTCGGCAGGTACATCGGGAAAAAGCCAGCCCACCCAGGGACGAATAATAGCAGATAGGATGACAATTAAATCAGCATCCTCCGCAATACCCATAAGACCAAGCCAGAAGGTCATGGTCCCGACAAGCCCAAGGGCAGTCTGAACCGCCAATTCACTTCCCACCGTCACCGCCTTGGTCACCATTTCTGGTTGACCCTTGGCCATTGCCACCACAACACCCAGCGATAAAAAGCCCAACCAAATCCTATTGATCATCGGCACCACCTCCCCCACTATCTTCGCTCTTAGCATATGAGGGAAGGAAGAAGTGTAGAACAATAACCGCCCGATTGGCGGATCGGGCGGCCTTGTAAAGACCCGAAAACCCCGAAAAGGATTATTCCTCCACAACCTTACAGCCAAATTCAATAGCAATTTGGCGGGCCTGATCCCGATCCTCCGGACCCCAGATGGACCAGCCCCCCTTTAGTTCCCCATTGACATATATCTTTGCCCGCTTCTCCGTGATAATCATCACCTTATCTTCGCGTTTTTGCATTTTTTCCACTTGGAGCCTGACCATCTTTTCTGCATCCATGCCCAGTACCTTTATGGCAATAAAAAGGCAGGCTAGGGCATCTCCCAGCTCCTCCCCGGCCCGTTCCTCATCGTTTCGCAAAAAAGCGTTAAGGGATTCGGCTACCTCTTCATTGAGATGACTTAAGGCCTGCTTGGGATCCAAGGTTATGTAGCGACGATTTTGCCAAATTAGATCTACAGCCTCTTTTAACTGCACTTCAACAACACCCCTTTTCTCTGCCGCCTTTTTCCTTTCTTACATAACTTTTCTCCCTTTGGCTTCCACAATCCTGCCCCAGGGCCGGAAAATTATAAGGTCTACAGGAAAAATGGTGTTGACAAAGTCAATCAATTCCTTTCCCCAAAGGATCTTCCCTTCAGGTTCACTCATAGGGCTGATAATCTGGGGGAGGTGGACCAAATTCATCCTCTGACCGGCCCCCTCCAACACCATCCAGCACAAAACCCAACTGTCTCAGCACCTGTGGTGCCAAGTCAATAAGGCGATCATACATGGCCCTACTGTCGACGGGTAGTAATTTCACCTGGTCCTTGGCTACCACCAGGAAGGCCACCGGCTGAATAGACACTCCGGCCCCACTGCCCCCGGCGAAGGGAAGGTCATCCCCAGCCTGTTCTTTCCCACTCCCACTATAATCCCCACCACCAGAGGCAAAACCGAAGCTGACGCGGGAGACCGGAATAATTACACTCCCGGCGGGCGTTTCCACAGCATCGCCCACAATGGTATTAACATCAACCATTTCCTTAATACTTTCCATGGCCGTCTGCATTAAGCCCTGGATTGGATGTTCCGCCACAGGTCCCTTCCCCCTTCAATGTATATTTGGCCCTTAGTAATGATAGGAGCAGATGTACCGCCACACTAATAATATGTACCGGCCGCACAGCCAATATACCGCTAAAGTATATATTCAGAACTTGGCCTTTGTAGATGGGCATTATTAAGGGTTTGAATGGGGCCTGAGGCTTTAAAAAAGGCCCCAACAATCCTATACCAGCCCAAAGCAGGCCAACCATAACACCCGTCTCCGCCGCATCCCCGGTACCTATCTCCACCCTCAGCTGCTGGATGCCCATTTCGCTCCGGGAAAAAAACCGCTTCAGGTGAGGGAGCGCAATTTTAATATACCTTCCCCATTCCCCCCCAGCATCTAGGAACTGCCTTACACCAATCCCCCCTTCTCCCTTCCATTTTCCCCCTGGGAAAAGCCTCTCCCCAAAATCGAGGCGGACATTGATCCCCAGCACGCAAAGCCAAAGGCTAATTTTACCCACACCACCTTGACGGCTATAAACACCCTTTACCTTGAGGGGAAGATAAAGTAGAAGTAACAGCACTAAAAAGAGGAGAGGGAGCAACAAGTACAACACCTTACCATCCCTTCCTGCAACATATACTGTTATTATAGCCAATATAAGGAAATAGATACCAAAAAAAACATCCCCTCCGGGGGGATGCCCTTTGTGTTTGGGCCAAGTTTGTTGGCACTTTATTTTCCGGTTTTCCTGTCCCCCGGGAGCCGGGAGGAATCGGCATCTAATTGGGGCAAATCATCGATATCTTCCAGGCCAAAGTTGGTGAGGAATTCCCGTGTTGTACCATAGAGGATGGGCCGGCCCGGCCCGGTTTTCCTTCCCACCTCCTTGATCAGCCTCTTTTCCACTAGGGTGTTGAGGACGCTATCAACCCGAACACCCCTAATGCTTTCTATATCATGTTTGGTAACGGGTTGTTTATAGGCTACAATCGCCAAAGTTTCCAGGGCTGCCTGGGAAAGAATATTTTTTTCCCGCCCACCCAGGAGGGATTCAATATAGGGTGCATACTCGGCCCGGGTACACAGTTGATAGCCACCGGCAACAAAACGCAGCTGCAGTCCCCTCCCCTCCCTTTCGTATTGGGCCTCTAGTTCCCTTAGGGCCAACTTCGCATCGTCTGCAGCCAGATCAGCGGCAGCACAGATCTCCGTAATGGTGAGGGGAGTCCCGGCAACAAAAAGAAGGGCCTCTATTAGAGCTGGCAGTGATTGGTAAATTGTTACAACCTCCCACACCAGTGAATGAATATATCGCCAAAATTTTCCTCCTGAGAGGCGGTGACAAAGCCCCGATGGATGAGCTCCAAGAGGGCTAAAAATGTTACTATTATTTCCAGGCGGGTACATACTGTGGGGAAAAGTTCCCTAAACAAGAAGCTTGAATCCCCGGCCGCCAATATGTTACTCAGTTCCTCTACCTTATCATCGACATTTAACTTTTTTTCCCTAAGGGCCAGCGGTGGTGATGGGGCGGGTATTTCCGCCAAAACCTTCCAAAAGGCCGCGGTGAGATCCGACAGGCTAACACCCCTTAGGGGCCTTTCCCTTGGCAACCAGTCGGCGGATTTGGCCGTATCCTTGGTAAAGATATTTCCCTCCCTCTGGGCAATTTCCCCCAGGGTGGCTGCCAACCGGCGGAAAAGTCTATACTCCACCAGGCGCTCCACCAACTCTTCCCGGGGATCAGCAATATCCTCCCGGGATATATCCTCTATTGGTGCTGGTAAAAGTATTTTTGCCTTGATTTCAATCAGCCTTGAGGCCAAAAGCAAAAATTCACTGGCTGCATCCAGATCTATATACTCCCAGCCGGACAAATGTTCAAGATATTCCTCAGTGATCCTGGCAATGGGGATGTCATAGATATCAATTTCCGCCTTCTCTATAAGATAAATGAGGAGATCAAAGGGGCCCTCAAAATTATCCAGGCGAACTTTATAGGACACTGGGATTCACATCCAAACATCATACATTCATGGCCCGGCGGACCTCATACAGGGTCTTGGCAGCCACTTCCCCCGCTTGTTCTGCTCCCTTTTTTAAAATATCCCAAATGATATCCGGTTTCTTTTCCAATTCTAAGCGCCGCTTGTAAATGGGGGCCATGCGTTCAATAATAAGCTCCATCAGCCGGCCCTTGCAGGCAACACAGCCAATGCTGCCGGCCCGGCAGGAGGCAAAAACCTCCTCCACCCCGGCGGGTAAAAATATTTTATAAAAGGCAGCAACGGTACAGACCTCCGGATGACCGGGATCTGTCTTTTTCACCCGGGCCGGGTCTGTCACCATCTGTTGAACTTTTTCTCTGATGGTCTCCGGACTGGCAGACATGGGAATATGATTGCCATAACTTTTGCTCATTTTCCGGCCGTCTACCCCCGGTAGCATAGGCACCCTGGTCAGTTTGGCCTGGGGTTCCGGAAAAGTTGGTTGAAAGAGGTGGTTGAAGCGCCGGGCAACTTCCCTGGTCAGTTCCAAATGGGGAAGTTGATCTTCCCCCACGGGAACTGTGTCGGCCTTATAGGCCAGAATGTCCGCCGCCATCAAGAGGGGATAACCAAGGAAGCCGTAAGTGTGTATATTCCGATCCTTGAGCTCCCTTAATTGCTCCTTATAGGTGGGAACCCGTTCCAACCAGCCCAAGGGGGTAAACATGGACAACAAGAGGTGGAGTTCTGCGTGTTCCTTAACATGGGACTGGACAAATACTACACATTTCTTGGGATCCACCCCAGCACTAAACCAATCGATGGCGATATCAAGAATGTTTTCCTGCAATTGGCTAGTATCCTCATAGCCCGTGGTTAAGGCATGCCAATCCACAATTGTATAAAAACACTCATATTTTTCCTGGAGCTGAACCATGTTAACCACCGAGCCAAAATAGTTTCCCAAATGCAACTTGCTGGTAGGACGCATGCCATTAAGTACTCTACCCCGCGCCATATAAAAACCTCCATTCTTAAAATACCTAAAACCCCAAGAGGAATCTATAGAGAACACCAAAGACTAGCCAGTCTGTTACAAGCTCTAAAAAATAGGATAACACACCCACCATGGGCAGGATAAGGCGGCCGACAACACCCATATAAATTAATAAGATCAGTATTATGGGCCCATAGTTTTCCAAGCGGGAAAAGGCATAGGCCTGAGATTCGGGCAAAAATCCCCACAAGACCTTTGAACCATCCAAGGGCGGTACAGGAATGAGGTTAAAAACAGCCAAATACAGGTTGTAAACAAAACAGAGGGAAAGTATTTGCTTCACCACCAAACCTGTACCGGGCCAAAGCTTAAAAAGTATGAGGACAAAAAAGGCTGCAATAATGTTAGCCGCCGGCCCCGCTAAGGAAACCAAGATAATTCCTTGCCGACGGTTACGAAAATGAAAAGGGTTTATGGGGACTGGCTTGGCCCAGCCGAAGCGAAAGAGCCAGAGCATTAGCAAGCCCAAGGGGTCAAGGTGAGCCAAGGGGTTAAGGGTTAGCCTACCCGCATACCTGGCTGTGGGATCCCCCAGGTGGTCAGCCATTTTGCCGTGGGCATATTCGTGTACTGTTATTGCCAAAAGAAGTGCGGGAATGCGAAAGAGCATGTCTTGACCAAACACTGGTTTTTACCCCCTTGAAATAAGGTGGTCCCATATGTCCATTTCCTTACCCAATTGGCTTCTCCTTCCCAACAAAGAAAATTATATCACAAAGGCCGCAAGAAAAAAAGCGCCAGAGGCGCTTTACATAACTTGAGGGAGGGATTTCCGTCCTTCCCAACTGAGGGGAATGCGATCATAGCGTAGAAGATCATTATAGGTTTCCCGACGGACAATAACCTCAGCGCGGCCCTTGGCCGCCATTAGCACGGCGGGGCGGGGCAATCTATTGTAGTTACTAGCCATGGCATACTGGTAGGCACCACTGGACGGGACGGCAATCAAATCACCCACCTCCACCGCGGGGAGGCAAGTATCTTCAATGAGTATATCGCCAGATTCACAGCACTTACCGGCAATGGTATACTTTTCCGTCGGTGTCCTGTCCGCCTTGTTGGCCACAATTGCCTCATACTTGGCATCATATAGGGCCGGACGCGGGTTGTCATACATACCTCCATCCACAGAAACATAGGTCCTGATGCCTTCAATTTCTTTGATGGCACCGATCCTGTAAAGGGCAACCCCCGCCTCACCTACCAAAGAGCGTCCGGGTTCCACAACCAATAGGGGAGGCTCAAGGCCAAGCTCACCACAGGCCACCTTGACCGCCGTGGTAATTTCCCCTATATAGTCCCGGATGGATTTGGGCTTATCCCCATCTGTATAGCTTATACCCAAGCCGCCACCAAGATTCAATTCCGCCAATTGCCGGCCGGTTTCCTCCTTAACTTCCGCTAAAAACTCAACCATTCTTCTGGCTGCTAGGGCAAAGGATTCAGTATTATGCACCTGGGAACCAATATGACAGTGAATGCCCCGAAGCCGTAAACGACGATATCCCAAGGCCTGTTTTATGGCCTTAAGGGCAGTGCCCCCGGCAAGGGAAATACCGAATTTGGAATCAAGCTGCCCGGTTTGGATATAGTGATGGGTATGGGTTTCAATGCCTGGGGTCAGGCGTAGAAGAATGTCAACTGTCTTCTTCCTTCCCTCCACCAATTGGGCCAGGGTTTCCAACTCATACAGGTTGTCCACAACAATCTGGCCCACACCGGCGGAGAGAGCAAAATTAAGTTCCTCCATGCTTTTGTTATTACCGTGGAAATAAATCTTTTCCGGGGGAAAATCCGCCGCCAGGGCAGTATACAATTCTCCCCCGGAAACAACATCAATACCCAAACCCTCCTGGTCAACCAGACGAAAGATGGCCATGGTGGAAAAGGCCTTGCCAGCATAAAGTACCTTAAACCTGTGATAATTAACCCTAAAGGCATTTAAATATTCCTGGCATTTTTGTCTAATTCCATCTTCATCAAGCACATACAGGGGGGTACCATGGGTTTTTGCCAGTTCAACAAGATCACATCCACCAACTTCCAGGTGCCCCTGGGCGTTGATACAAATAGTGCCGGGTAAGTTCATTGCGGCCAGCTCCTTCCTTAATTTGACTTGGGGGTTGGCATGGCCGGCGAAAATGAAAAAACCAAATGCCCCTAAATAGCTTTGGTTTATGCATTTTAAGCACGCCCATCCACCCAAGCTGTGAGATAGCCCTCCACCGGGGATGTGGCGAACATGCCCCGATGACAGTCCTACACCTTTTTGATGTAGGCCCAGCCACAGGATCAGAGGCAGACCCTGGGCTTCGGCGGAGCTCCCTTTCCCCGGGGTTCATCAATGCCCTTTTCCCCTCCGGATACTCATGAGCTTCCGCGCCTCTACCCCACCCCTTAGGCCAAGAGATGAGGTATGCCAGCTATTAAATTGCCACCATTCTACCATGGTCCTAAAAATATGTCAATTTTTCTGCAAATTATTTTCCCTATCCCAACGACCACAGCGCCCACCCCATCGGGCCAGGGCTTCTGGGCCGGCAAAGATTTCAACAATCTCACATGCATTGGCACAATGGGGGCAGGTAAACCCCGCAACCCGGTATTCCATTGCCCCCGCGGAAAATCCCCGAAAGCTGGTCTTTGTATTGCGAACAGCACCCTGGGCCAGGAGGGCGGCCCCCAGGGCCCCCATTACATCATAGTGGGATGGTACCTTTAGGGCCAGTCCCAGTTCCTTTTCAAAGGCCAGCTTCATCCCCAAATTGGCCGCAACGCCACCTTGAAAAAGAACGGGGGGTTTGATATCTTTTCCCTTGGCCACATTTGCTAGATAATTCCGCACCAAGGCCTTGCAGAGACCCAAAAGCAAATCTTCCATTTTGTGTCCCAACTGTTGTTTGTGGATCATATCAGATTCGGCAAAAACGGCACACCGACCGGCAATCTGTACCGGCAGTTCCGCCTTGAGGGCCAATTGTCCAAACTCCTCGATGGGTATACCCAGGCGGGCTGCTTGCCTATCAAGGAAGGATCCAGTTCCGGCGGCGCAAACGGTATTCATTGCAAAGTCTGTCACTATACCATCGCGCAGTAAAATTATTTTGGAATCCTGGCCCCCTATTTCCAGAACTGTTTTAACCCCGGGTTCAACCTGTAACGCGGCGACGGCATGGGCTGTTATTTCGTTTTTCACCACATCGGCGCCGATGATTACCCCCGCCAGGCGACGGCCACTTCCCGTGGCACCCACCCCTCCAATGGAAGAATCCGGCCATCGTCTGGCCATATCCCGTAATCCCTCTTGCAAAACCCCAATGGGATTTCCACAAGTCTTAAGGTAAATTGAGTCTTTGATCTGGCCCATTTTATCAATCAAAACCAAGTTTGTGCTAACCGAACCGATATCTATACCCAAGAAAAACTCCACTAATTTATCGGCCTCCTATAAATATTACAAAACAGGCGCGAAAAAGTTTACCACGCCATCGTCCTTCCCCCCACGATACCCTTGTGCTGGGAGATCAACCATCATTCTCCCCCCCGGGGGCCGGGAGTCTGTCAGGATCCCGAGGGCGCAAAATACTTGGCCTGGTCACCTTATAGGGTATCGGCCAGCGAATAAAAATATCCAACAAGGCTCCGGCATCCAAGGGAAACAGCGGCCAAAGGTAGGGTACATTGAAAGATTTGGTCCTGAGGAGCAGGAAAAGAAAAAGAACCAGACCAATTAATAAGCCGGGCAGGTGGAAGAGGGCAACGGCCAGGAGGAGAAATAGGCGTATTAGTCGTATGGCAAAGGCAAACTCAAAACCGGGGGTGGCAAAGGTTCCCACAGCAGCAATGGCCATGTATAATACCACCTCACCGGTGAAAAGGCCAACGGAAATTGCTATTTCGCCGATCATAAAGGCGGCGATGATACCCAGGGCAGTAGCCAAGGCCGAAGGGGTATGAATAGCGGCCATACGTACCAAATCTACCCCCACCTCTGCCAGCAACAACTGGAGCAAAATGGGAACAGGTGTCGGCTCCTTGGGACCAATAAAATTCCAACCAGGAGGCAAAATTCCCGGTTTTAAGACCAACAATAGCCAAAGGGGGGTTATTATCAAAGAAAGAAGAATTCCAAAATAGCGGACCCAACGCATATAGGCACCCACGGCAGCATTTTGTCGGAATTCCTCCGCATGCTGTATGTGATGAAAAAAAGTAGCCGGGGCAATTAGGGCACTGGGGGAAGTATCTGTTAAAATTAGGATATGACCCTCCAAAAGGTGAACAGCGGCCACATCCGGCCTTTCGGTGTAGCGGACCTGGGGAAAGGGATTCCAAGTTCCCAGGGTTAGAAATTCCTCCACTGATTTTTCAGCCATGGGTAGGCCATCGATTTCAATTTCCCCAATGCGTTCCCGTAACAAATCCACTGTTCCTGGGTTGGCAATATCCTTGATATATACCAGGGCTATATCCGTCTTGGAGCGTTGCCCAACCTGAATTAGCTCCACCCTCAGGGCCGGATCGCGAATACGACGTCGGATCAAGGCCGTGTTGAAAACCAAGGTTTCCGTAAAACCGTCCCTGGACCCCCTGGTGACCCTTTCGATATCGGGTTCCTCCGGGCCCCGCGCGGGGTATTCCCGAGCATCGATAATGATGGCTTCCCTTTCCCCATCGACCAGGAGAGCCACCGGCCCTGCCAAAACATTGTCTATTATTTCGCTGCTCTTATCTACCCGGTCAACCTCAAAGTAAACAACACATTTTTTGTACAGCTTGTCGATGGTTTGGGGAACAATATCCTCCCGCTGGAGCTGGAAGAGATATTTCATAATGAACATAACCTCATCCTTGACAAAACCATCGACAAAAATCAAGGCGGCATCCTTGCCGGCTATTTCCATCTCCCGCACTATAACATCAAAACTCTGGCCAACTCCCATTTTTTCCTTCAGATAATCCAGGTTATCCTGCAACTTTTTCGTCAGCTTGCCCATGGGAAACCTCCCCGAAAATCATGAGACTAATTTGTATAGCCACTGCCTAATCAATACCCCGCCCCGGCCACCCTAGCCCTTGGGATTAAAAAGGAGGCTCACCAGTAACCCAATGACCACAGCAGCAACCAATCCAACACTGGCATTCTCCATAACCCCACTAAAAATACCCCAAAAACCATTTGCTTCCATCTCCTGGATAACCCCACTGGTTAGGGTATGGCCAAATCCGGGGAGGGGTATGGTGGCACCGGCTCCGCCAAAATCAATGAGAAGTTCATATACTCCCAGACCGCTGAGGATAGCACCACTGGAGACAAACAAGACTAGAACATGGGCCGGTGTTAGGGGTGTCAGGTCAAATATAAGCTGCCCCAGGGCACAAATGGCACCACCAACTAAAAAAGCATAGACAAAATCCATCCCGTCACTTCCCTTCGGGCCGATTTCTTTCAATTGCCACCGCATGGGCAATGGCTGGGATTGTCTCCCCCTGTTGATAAGTAGTTGGACTCATGAGGGCCCCAGTACTGACCAATAATAGGCGCTGATATTCTTCCTTTAGCAGTGGGTAAAAATAAGAAGAAAACACCACTGCAGAACATGCACACCCACTGCCGCCCGCCTGGGTATCGGCATCGGGCTTATAGATCATGACACCACAATCTGTATAACGATCTGACACATCATACCCTTCCTTTTTGAGGAGATCCTCTGCCAAACCCTTACCAACACTGGCCAAATCCCCGGTAATGATTACATCATAATAGTCGGGATTTCGCCCCGTATCCTTAAAATGCTGCACTATGGTATGAACAGCGGCAGGTGCCATGGCTGTACCCATGTTTAGGGGATCACTAATACCCATATCTATTACCCTACCGATGGTGGCTGCCGTTAAAAAGGGTCCCGGGCCATCATTCCCCAGAATCACAGCACCGGCACCGGTTACCGTCCGCTGAGCAGTGGGCGGCCTTTGCACGCCCAATTCCGTGGGATATCTATACTGCCTTTCAGCCGCTTGATAATGGCTGGATGCCCCCACCAAAACCCGTTGAGCAAAACCCCCGTCAATGGCCATTCCCCCCAGGGTTAAACCCTCCGTAAAGGTGGAACAGGCTCCAAACAAACCATAAAAGGGGATGGGTAGCTCCCGGGCAGCAAAATTAGATGCTGTGATTTGGTTGAGCAAGTCCCCACTAAACATAAAGTGAATCTGATCATAAGTACAGCGAGCCTTTTCCAGTACCTTCCGGACAGATTCCAGTAACATTTTACTTTCGGCCTTTTCCCAAGTACTTTCCCCGTAAAGTGGGTCCTGAATAACCTTATCAAAATATTTAGCGCAGGGCCCCTCACCCTCCTTTTTCCCGGCGGTACTGGCCGTGGCAATAATGGTTGGATAACTGGAAAAGAAGATGGTATCCTCCCCAATTCTTTTTTCTGCCACTGGGATATCCCCCTACTTATGAATTAGCCAATGGACTAGGCCCACTAACCAGGCAGTTGACATGCCGTAGACAAGTACTGGCCCGGCTATCTGGAACATGCGGGCACCCACACCCAATACATAGCCCTCCCGCTTATATTCCAAGGCAGGGGCAACTATTGAATTGGCAAAGCCGGTGATGGGAACAAAGGAGCCGGCGCCAGCAAATTTCCCCAAGCGATCATATATTCCCAATCCTGTTAAAAGGGCACCCAAAAGGATCATAACTGCCGCAGTTGGTCCCCCCGCCTCCTTAGGGCTCATACCCTGGGAAACAAAATAATTTAAGACCCCTTGGCCCAGGGTACAAATTAAACCACCTACAATATAGGCAACAACTATGTTCCGGCCCAAAGAAGGGCCGGGCTTACGGGAATCCGCCCATTGCTTGTATGCCTTCTGCTCTCTGGTTAGTTTGGCCATTAAAATCACCCCATGCCCCTTATTATTCCTACCCCCAAGGTAATTTATACAACAAGGGAAAAGAGCACCCTAAAGGTGCCCCATGGCTATAATCCCACTACCCGCAAACAAAGAAATCCTGGTTAAAGAACCGGTTCAGCCGCAGAGGTGTGTTCCACCGGAAAAGCAACCTTCACATTGGCCTTATACTCAACTATTCGGCCCTCTTCCACATTTGCAGTCAAATTGTAAACCTCGACACCGGTGATCCCCCGTAGGGTATTGGCAGCCCCCCCAACGGCATTTTGTACAGCATCATGCCAACTTCTTTGGGATTGTCCAACCACTTCAATTACCTTGATAACCTTCATTCTGTCCTTTTCCCCCCTTCCCGGCCCAATTATCCCTTCGGCAGTAAGGTCCTTGACCTTGACAAAATCCTTCCCCAATTATGCTCCCCTTTCTCCTTCCATAGTATCTCCCCTATCCCTGCCTTTCATGCCAAAAAACTACAGGCGGTCAAGTCGGCCTGTAGTCTGGAGCGATAATTCTTTTCATTTTTTTTAATATCTGTTTTTCCAGACGGGATATCTGCACCTGGGACAAGCCCAAGAGCTGGGCAATTTCCGTTTGGGTTTTATCCTGAAAAAAACGTAGGGTTATCAGCCTTCGCTCCCTCTCCCCCAGGCGGGCCAAAACTTGTTTTAACATGACCTTGTCCAGCCAATCAATTTCATCTTCAGGGGTTGAAATTTGATCCGACAGGAGAATCGGGGCCCCTTCATCCTGATAAATGGGTTCAGAAAGGGAGGTGGGTAATTGGATGGCTTCCAGGGCCGTTGCTATTTCCTCCGTTTCAAGATCCGTTTCTCTAGCCAGTTCCTGCATGGTCGGACCCCGTCCCAATTGCTGTGTAAGGGATTCAATTGCCCGCTTAATCCTAAAACCCCTCTCCTTTAAGGAGCGGCTGACCCGAATTGGGTTATCATCCCGCAAGAACCGTCGGATTTCGCCGATAATCATGGGTACTGCATAGGTAGAAAACTTCACACCAAAGTCGGGATCAAAGTTATCAACGGCTTTCACAAGGCCGATGCAACCTATCTGAAACAAATCATCGGGTTCATAACCCCAAGGGGCAAACCGTTGAACCACCATTCGGACCAGCCTCAAGTTTGTTTCAATGAGACGGTGACGGGCCTTTTCATCACCATCTTGAACCCGTTTTAGGAGATCCTTGACATCTGCATCAGGTAAAGGGGCTGGCTCCTGCCAATCCATATCAACCATATATTTGCCCATGAACCCTCCCCCTAGACCTGGGCTGGCTGCAAACGTTTACGCATGGTTACCCTGGTGCCTGGTCCATCCAGCCCCGTTTTTTTCCCAATCTTCTTCCCCAGGCCCAGACCTTGGCGAAAAAATTGCATAAACCCCGAAGTTTTAAGCCGGCTTCCATTGTCCTTGCTGGAGGTACCCAGTATAACTTCATCCATACACTGTTCCATTAGATTAAAGCCAATCCCTATTCTTTCCTCCGGTTGGGACGTCTTACCAAATTGTCGAGCTGCAGCCAGGTCCGATATACCAACACCATAATCCTCAACAATAATTTCAACTTGGTTACCCGCCAGCAACCTTACCATTATCCTAATAATCCCATTGGGATCACCCTTGTAGCCGTGGACAATGGCATTGGTAATTGCCTCCGACACTGCCGTGGATATGTCCTCCACCTCCGGCACTATGGGGTCTAATTGGCTAATAAAGGCGGCCACCACCGCACGGCCAAAGGAAATATTGACTGTCTGGGATTTAATCTCCAATTTCATTTCATTTTTCACTACCATTTAGAGCACCTCCCCCTGCGCCCGGCAGGCAGCTTTTTTTGAATCATAAATTTCGATTATCCTTTTCACACCCGCAAGCTTAAGGACCCGGCGTACCTGGGAACCCGGTGCAATCAAAACAACTTGGCCGCCTTTTTTTTTCAGATGGCGATAACGTCCCAGGATAAAGCCCAGACCTGAACTATCCATAAATGGTACTTGGGATAAATCAAGGAGAAGTGTATGCACTCCTCCCCGGTTGAGTGCATTATCGACAACTGCCCTTATTTTGTCCACAGAATGAAGATCCAGATCACCTTGTAAATGGACCAGAAGATACCCTTCTTTTAGTATTAGTTCTAAGGCCACTGGGGGGAACACCTCTTTACATTATTTTCCTTTTCACTTCTTCTTCGGGGCCCCAATATCCTGCCAAAATAAAAAAACATTTTATATTTTAATAATGGCCGGGGTAAGGTGGGAAAAACCACAAAAAAATAGCCCCGGGCTGGGGAAGAGCTAGGGGGAAATAAACTAAGGGGCCTTATCCTTTCCTCACCGATGACTTCAGCCACTGAACTGGAACCATTTCCGGAAAAACCGCCAGGAGGACAGGACAAAATTACCCTTTTTCACACCTTTATTTGTCACCAGTGCCACACTGGCAGTAATTTTATTTCCACGCAATACCTGCACTTCTCCACATTGGGTTCCGGCGGCAAAGGGAGCCAGCAGTAACTCCTGGGCTGG